>VFFY01000073.1 GCA_009392675.1 SAR202 cluster bacterium
CCAATTCTAGGTGTGTTCTTTTTCTCCCACCTGATAGGTTCCATTGCCTATTACTTTGAGCCCCGAATGAATATATTCCCAATATCCATAGCGATAAAAAACCTGGGTATAGGTCTACTTATAGGGTTAATTACTTTCATACTAGCCGAGCCTTACGCAATTCTTGATTGGAACCAATTTATTGCTGACACCACAGAACAGTCAGAAATGGTACGAAGAATCAGAGATTATCCATATACAAGACAATATATAGACACGACTCCTTACTTATACCAAATCACTCAATTAGGTCGATGGGGACTAGGATGGCCGCTTACGATATTAGGCCTGATAGGGGTGATTTCGGCTTTGGTATCTAAAAGACACTGGATACTAGGAACGTTCACTGTTGCAACGGTCTTCGCCCTTGGCTTTTTATTAACCTCATCGAATTCAATCCTGATGATTTTGGTTGCCTCTGGCCTTGCATTTTTCATCCTAATAATCAACTTTTTATTAAGGGGGTCCAAGTCGTTAGAGACCACACTAATTCTTTCTTGGGTAATTCCTTATGCTCTCATCGTTGGCAGCTTCGAAGTTAAATTCACAAGATATTTACTCCCAATAATCCCATTGTTGGTAATACTTGGGAGCGCTTTCTTAGTACAGCTAACACGTAGCCCCAGAAATTCCATCAAAAAGTTAGGGTACCTTGGGTCTATTTTAGTCATATTTTCCACCATTACATTTGGGTTAGCCTTCCAAAATATATATGCCACACCACATCCTGGGGTTGCGGCCTCCAATTGGATAAACGAGAACGTACCACGTAACTCTTCCTTACTAAAAGAACATTGGGAAGAAAGCCTTCCTGACTTGGAAAAATACCATGTGAGTGAGCTCCCCATATACGATCCAGATACCCTCCCCAAATTAAATAAAATGGCTGAATCCTTATCAGAAGCAGATTATTTAATAATTTTCAGTAATCGCCTCTATGGCACGGTCACCCGAATTCCAGAACGTTACCCTCTGATGACCGGGTACTACAACGCTTTATTCTCGGGTGATTTAGGATTCAAACCTGTTCATATAGAAAGTTCACATATGTCTTTCGCAAACATCAAAATTTATGAAGATTCTTTTTCCAGACCCAATCTACCATCCGTAGATGAAGCTATTTTTTCCGAAGACGGAATCAGTATTAATGGTGGTTTTGCAGACGAAAGTTTTTCAGTGTATGACCACCCTAAAGTAATCATTTTTTTAAATTTTGAAAAACTAGAAGGTCCTAAATTAAAAACCATCATTGAACAAAATTCCATGGATTTCATATCTGATAATCAATACAAAGTCGATCCCATCAGCAAAGAAAAGACGACCCATTTGATGATGTCTGACTCAACTAAAGCAGGTCAAGAAAAAGGGGGGACCTGGTCTAATATAATTCACACCGATTCTACATCAAACCGGTACCCCATCTTTTTTTGGATAGCCTGTCTGACACTTATTTCATTAATTTCATTTCCCATTGGTTATCTTATGTTTTCCACATTTGACGACAAAGGATTCTTGTTTGCGAAAACATTGGGTTTACTAATGGTGTGCTTTATAGCCTGGATATTGTCTAGCTTACACATAATGGGATTTGGCAAATCTTCTCTCTGGCTCAGCATAGCTTTGGTATCCATGATTTCAATATTGATAACAATTAAAAAATATCGGGAAATTCTCAAATATCTCTCAGCGAATTGGCCAAAAATAATAAGCCTGGAAATCTTGTTTCTCGGCTCTTTTTTAGCATTCACTCTTATCCGAATGATGAACCCTGACCTTTGGCACCCTTACAGGGGCGGGGAAAAACCAATGGATTTGGCTTACCTCAATGCGGTGATTAAATCGACCTATATGCCTCCATATGACCCGTGGTTTTCAGGAGGATACTTGAATTACTACTACTGGGGTCAGTTCGTAGTAGCCTCTTTGATCCATCTGACTGGAATTACAACAGAAATAGCCTATAACTTGGCGATCGCGACTTTCTTCGCTTTGTCTACCTGTTCTGTGTATTCAATAGGAAGAAACATCCTTTCCAGAAAGAAAAACCCGAACAAAATAAATCCTGTAATAGCAGGAATAATTTCTATTCTTTTCGTATGTGTTTTAGGTAATCTTGATGGACTTTACCAAGTTTGGGATTCTGTAAGATTTGGATCCAATATTTTTACAGACTTTGACTACTGGAGGAGTAGTCGAATGATGCATCCTGACCCACCTGGGCATGAAATTACAGAATTCCCTTTCTTTACGTTCCTTTTTGCGGACCTTCATGCTCATTTAATTTCCATACCATTTACCCTTCTGGTAGTGGGTCTATCCCTACATATAACGCGCAATAACATCAGCAATATATGGTGGAAATCCTTGCCAACTTTATCAATCCTAGGCTTGTCTGTAGGATGCTTGGCGGCCGTAAACACGTGGGACGTGCCTATTTATACAGCTATAGCTATCGGATCTTTATTGATAGCTGAACTCAGACAAATAGGAGGATTAAATTCTTTGACACTTTTTAAGGTGGTTTGGAAATCTACTTATGTCCTGACTTTAGCTTACTTCTCATTCCTTCCTTATCATCTTAATTCGGTAACTTTTTTCAATTGGATAGAAAGAACAACAAATACAACGACCTTCCTCCAATTTATATCAATAAACGGTTTATTCTTAGCAATAGCCTTCTCTTGGTGTCTCTATTCAGTGTATCCGTTC
>VFFY01000074.1 GCA_009392675.1 SAR202 cluster bacterium
ATTTGAAGCCCCGATGACATTGACTCCAAACACTGTTTCCCAATCCTTGAGGCTTACATCTTCCAGCCTGCCAAATACAAATGCAGCAGCATCGTTGACGAGGATATCAATCCCGCCTAGGAACGATGCCGAGGCCGACACCATTTTAGCTACGCTTTCTTCTGATGATACATCTGTAGTAATGGCTATGGCTTGTCCTCCTTCCGACTGTATCTGAGATAAAGTTTCTATAGAGCCTGATTCATCTATGTCAGCCACCACTACTGATGCACCTTCCGCAGCGAAGACAGTACATATCGACCTCCCTATTCCTGAAGCCCCTCCAGTGACAATCACTTTTTTTGACTTTAGTCTCATCGTAGGTATCTACTCCTTAATCGAGATGAAAAACTTCCTCAAGCTCTATCATAGATTGGTCAGGCGCCGAGCTTTCAAGAACTTCAAAATATGGCGACATTACTTCCTGCCATTTGGTGTTGATTTGCTCTTTGGACATTCCATCAAGACACTTAGGGAAAGATTCTCTAGCTTCAAAATAGCCAAATAGCAGTCCGTCCGATCTAATGAATAAGGAATAGTTATTCCATCCATGTTTGACTAAAGCGTTCTTCATTTCCTCCCAGACATTTTGGTGATGGGTTTTGTATTCTTCGATATATTCTTTCCGTACTTTCAGCAAAAATCCTACCCTTTTCATGTCTATTTTGCCTCATTCGCCGAATAATAAAGTGCCAGCAATAGACACAACAGATGTTCTGTTTTGATCTGCTGGGCATTGATCATATCCAACACTGTAACCTTTACAGTCGCTCAAAATTTTGCCCATTAGGTATATGGGAGTAAGTCCACAAATTTTTCTTACGTCTGCTTCTTCGGCACTGGTTTGAAAAAAGTTATCAGGGTCACCTTTTTCAATACTTGCTAGAGAAATATGGTCTTTTGATGCCAGGTCTGCGAGAGATAATTCATCCATAGTGGTCTCGTCGCCAAACTCCGGCCCAACATGTGCTAAGTCTCCTGCCGCGATCACTAAAGTCCTCGCTCTTTTGCGATATTCGGAGATCGAATCAATTACATTATTAATTGTTTCATCGCTGTCTGGTTGTTGCTTGTCAATAATGAACTTCTGAAAGGAACCACATAATATCGGCAGCAATTTGAACTGTTTTCCTTCCATGGAATTGTGAAGCCAGGTCAATGCTAATTCAATGGAATGTTCTTTAATATGATGTAACTCTTCGTTGTAGGGGTCTTTTCCTGAGATAGCCGTCTCTACTAATTTGATCCCTTCTAAGTCGGTTTCTAGCTCTGAGTATGGAGTTTGGTAGTTTTGCATAGTAGGAGTTATCGATCCTAGACCCCCGCTGTGGTCTGTTCCTAGAATGACCACCTGTTCAATGCCGTCTAGGTCCTCTTCACTTTCTTTCCACAATTCTGCATAGGTGGCGTAACCCCTGGCGAAATCAATATGTGGTGATAGCAATCCTTGTAAGACACCGTCATATTCATCCGATTGGCCAGACCGTTTGAATTTGGACTTACTCTCTTCAATAAAAAGGTCTAGGTCAGAAATTGTGGAAGGATAAATTGTTCCTGCGAAAGACATTGGCCGATGTTTAGAATTTCTATACTTTTGGATGGCTTTATCTTTTTCGGCGGCAAACTTACCGTTTTCCAACAACAAAGCATCATCTAGTTGCTCAATAAGGTTATAAATTCTTTTTTCCCCTATCGAAATACCTTGAAGCAATAAAGCCCCATTAATAGCTGGGAGTGCCCTCGTCCCGTCACATAACAGAAGTATTGGAGTTAGATTTTGTGGTATTTGTACTGCTGTCTTTGCCAACCCTAGATCGTCTTCTAGATGCAGAAATACTCCGTCTTGTCGTTGGATCCACCGAGGTGATAAATCTCTTAGATGAGGTTTTACTGGTAATTGTCTTGCCATTTTATTGTCCTGATAAACACCCTAACGATAGGAAAGAAAAGTATCAGTTACCTTGGCGGAATAAGCAATACTAGTAAGAGAACCTCAGCCATTGAGTATGTTTTGCTGTGCTATAATTCGGCTCGCTTGACCGACCGAAAACGACCAAAATAGGTTGTTATTCATATCAAAATACTGTGTATAAGACTGTAATATGCCCTCATTTGAAGATTTAAGAATTTTTTCTGGTAACTCCCATCCGAAGCTTGCGGATGATATTTGTGATTATTTACGTATTCCTTTAGGCGAGTGCGACGTCTTTAAATTCAGTAATGACAACACATTCGTGAGTTTTAAAGAAAATATCAGAGAAAAAGATGTTTTTTTATTGCAGACTTTTTGCAGGCCGGTTAATGACCATATAATGGAACTTTTGGTCATGATAGATGCTGCGAAAAGGGCATCTGCTGGTCGTATAACGGCTGTTATTCCGCATTATTCCTATGGACGTAGTGATAAGAAAGACCAACCTAGGGTACCAATAACAGCCCGTTTGGTTGCAAATTTACTTACGGTCGCTGGAGCAGATAGGGTTTTGACGGTCGACCTTCACGCTGGGCAAATACAGGGGTTTTTCAATATACCGGTTGATGAGTTATCTGCTGTACAGATGCTAGCTAGGTATTTTAAAAATAACGACATAGGCATCGAGGTAGCTTCTGCTACTGACGCGGGTGATGTCAAAAGAACCAGAGATACTGCAAGGTTTTTGAATGTTGGTATGTCGTTGGTGGAGAAACATAGGATAGGTAATGAGGATCGAGTCGAGGCTGTGAGCTTGATTGGAGATGTCAAAAATAAAACCGCGCTGATTGTTGATGACGAGTTAGGTACAGGAGGGACTGTGATAGCAACAGCACAGGCCTTAAAAAAACATGGGGCGCAGGATATTTATTGTGCTGTAACACACCCGGTGCTATCTGGTGAGGCCAGTCAAATATTGGAGCAGAGCCACGTCCTTGAAACTGTCGTGACTGATACATTACCGGTACCAGATGAAAAACACGGTTCAAAATTAACAGTTCTTTCTATAGCTCCTATGCTGGGAGAGGCGATTCACAGGATCCATGGTGGTCTTTCAGTTGGGGCAATGTTTGAGTCTTAGACTTCATTGAATTTGGATCATAACCGCTGGTGCTGATAAATGCGTTAATCGTATAATTCTTCTCGGAATACGGGACTGGTAACAAAACACAATGGCCTTTTTAAAAGCGATAACTAACATATTGGGTAGTTCTGACGAAAAAGCCCTGGATAAACTCAGGCCTTTGGTCGACCAAATAAACGCTTTAGAAGCTGTATATGAGGCGAAATCACCTGGGGAATTAAAAGACGTATCAAATATCCTAAGGAACGATTTTGAGGAAGGGAGGTCACTTGACGATTTACTACCTGATGCATTCGCTGCAGTCAGAGAGGCCGCCAAAAGAACCTTGAGCCAAAGACATTTTGATGTTCAACTACTAGGCGGGATAGTTCTCCACCAAGGAAAAATTGCCGAAATGCGGACTGGTGAAGGAAAAACCTTAGTAGCAACCTTGCCTGCATTTCTCAATTCACTATCAGGTCAAGGTGTCCATGTTGTAACAGTAAATGATTACTTGGCTAAAAGAGATGCGGGGTGGATGGGAGCAATCTACAACTCATTGGGAGTTTCTGTCTCTGCCTTACAGCATGATTATGCTTCTTTATTTCATCCTGATGATTTCGATGGAAATGGAAATAGTGTTAAAGAAAAAAGGACTCCCCGAAAAGAGGCCTATGCGGCAGATATAACTTACGGTACAAACAATGATTTTGGCTTTGATTACCTAAGAGACAATATGGTGGATATTGCAGAGGGAAGACTTCAAAGAGGACGGGCCTTCGCCATAGTGGATGAAGTAGATAATATTCTGGTGGATGAAGCTAGGACACCTTTGATAATAAGTGGCCCATCTCAACAAAATCCTAATGAATACTCGAAATATGCCAAGATCGTTCCTAGCCTAAGAGAAGAAGAAGACTATTCGGTAGAAGAAAAGCACCGATCAGTCTCTTTAACCCAAAATGGTATAGCAAAGATTGAAAAATTTCTAAAAGTAGACAATCTATACGACACTGAAAATTTCGGACAAGCTCATTTTGTAGAAAATGCTGTTCGGGCCGAAGTTATTTACAAAAAAGATAGGGAATACGTAGTGAAAGATGGGAAGGTTGTGATTGTGGATGAATTCACTGGGCGACTGATGGAAGGTAGAAGGTATTCGGATGGGCTTCATCAAGCTATTGAAGCGAAGGAAAACATCGCTGTCCAAAGGGAATCTGTGACGTATGCCACGATTACCCTTCAAAACTACTTTAGATTGTATTCCAAACTATCTGGTATGACGGGTACTGCAGCGACGGAGGCAGAGGAATTCTGGAAGATTTATAAGTTGGAGGTTCTTAGCGTTCCTACTAATAAACCAATTATGAGAGCCGACCACGGTGATTTGATATATAGAGATCAAACGGCTAAATATAGCGCTGTAGTAAAAGAGATCAAATCTAGAGTCGAGAAAGGCCAGCCTGTATTAGTCGGCACCACTGACATAGATAGGTCAGAAGTTCTAAGTTCGCTGTTAAAAAAGCAAGGGGTTAAGCACGAAGTACTAAATGCGAAACAGCATGATAGGGAGGCAACTATAATTGCCCAGGCCGGCAGGCCTGGGGCTGTAACAGTTGCTACAAATATGGCAGGCCGGGGTACAGATATAGTTCTTGGTGGTGCAATGGATTCTGATTCGGAGGATGTAGCCCAATGGGGAAAGGATCATGCTCACGTATTGAATGTCGGTGGTCTTTACATAATTGGCACAGAAAGGCATGAAGCTAGAAGAATAGATAATCAATTGAGAGGTAGATCTGGGCGACAAGGAGATCCAGGAGAGACTAGATTTTTTTGTGCCTTAGATGATGATTTAGTCAGAAGATTTGGTGGAGAGAGAATTCAGACGATTATGGATTGGGCGGGTATGGATGATGAAACCCCAATTGAGAATAAGATGATTTCCAGATCTATTGAAGGTGCTCAAGTTAAAGTTGAGTCGTTTCATTTTGATATGCGTAAGAATTTAGTCGAATATGACGATGTCGTTAATGCCCATAGAGATGTCATTTATGAACAGAGAGATGCTGTTTTAGATGGTCTAGAACTACGGCCTAAGATACAACGGATGATAGAAGAAGAATGTGACGCAACAATCGCCGACGGTATGTCGAGTTCAGCAACAGAAAATTGGGATATTCAAGGTGTAACAACGAACGTTCAGAGGATAATCTCACTTCCGGGAGACTTGATTGATTTGGAATATGTCTTTAATGCGGGACAAAAAAATTACTCTGATCAGGTAAGAGAACAGATAGAAAAAACATACAATAGTTTTGAAGCGGTTCTTGGCGATGATAACGCAAGATCCATTGAAAGATACATCATGCTTAGGACTATTGATGCAAACTGGCTACAGCATCTTACTGCCATGGAGAACCTCCGTCAGGGTATTAGTCTGCAAGCTGTCGGGCAGCGGGACCCTCTAGTTATGTATAAAAAAGAAGGCCATGAACTGTTCCAAAATTTGCAGTCTAAAATAATAGATGATGTGGTCCACACTATATTCAAGACAGGGACTCCTATAGATCCTGAATTTGGTACTCAAACGCGTTCAAAACCTAAAATAGGCAATCAAAATAAGCCCGCCTTTAAAACTAATGATTTCCCAAAGCCGCCTAAACGTCCTGTTGGTGCAAAAGTTGGGAGAAATGAACAATGTCCATG
>VFFY01000075.1 GCA_009392675.1 SAR202 cluster bacterium
AGGGATCTGTTACTCCTAAAGTCTGTGAGAGATCAGTAGGACCTAGCGCTACAAGATCAACTCCGTCTAAGGCTGCAATTTCTGAAACCTGAGAGATTGCTTTTGTGTCTTCTGTCATGACTGATAAAAGTATTTCCTGATTGGAAGTGCGTACGTGATCAGCCCATCCCACTGAGCCAAACCTTGCTGCTCTTGTCGCTCCAGCACCACCTCTTAGACCAACAGGCGGGTATCTGACTGCCTCGACAGCTTTTTTGGCACCTTCCAAACCGTTCACGTGAGGGATAACGATTCCTTGAGCACCCATATCTAGGACCCTCAATATAAACCCGGGATCACTATCGGATACGCGAACTATTGGCGTTATATCCACAAGGTCTGCGGCCACTATCATTTGTTGGACTAGCGACAGATCAAAAGCAGTATGTTCCATGTCTATGAACACCGCATCAAACCCGGATATACCTATGATTTCTACAATTTGCGGATCCGAAAGAGCTACATATGCACCGAGCGCCAACTGACCTGAATCCATCACTTGTTTAGCTTTGTTCTTTTTCAAATTGTCCCCACTAGAACATCAAAATTTCATTATATGACATACTCTTGCGAAACATACCAGTCGATACAGTGGAGATAGTCATATGTTGGATGTCCTAATACACAGCGGTACCATAATGGACGGCACCGGTAATGTTGGCTTCGCAGGAGCGGTTGGAATAACTGGAGATTCACTTTCGGTACATCTGGGTGATGTCTCTGATCTTGAAGCGGCCAGGAAAATTGATGCGACTGGGTATGTTGTATGTCCAGGATTTATTGATTTACATTCTCATGCTGGTTTAACTATCTTAGGAGAGCCGCATCACGACCCTAAGATACGTCAGGGAGTCACAACAGAACTGGTGGGGATCGACGGGATTTCACACGCGCCATTTAAAACCACAGAGGAACTGGAGAGGTATATTTGGCTGGACTCGGGATTGAACGGGTATCCTCCTATGCCTCCAGATTGGCTGAGTGTCAGCGAATTACTGAAAAAGTATGAGGAAACTGTAGCGATTAATGTTGCATATATTTTGGGAAATTCTCCTGTGAGAATTTGGGGAGTAGGGTGGGGACAAAAAGAAGCAACCAAGGCTGAAATTGAAAACATGAAGTCGGTGATTAGAGAGGCTATGGAGGAAGGAGCATGGGGTATTTCGACCGGTCTAGATTACCCTCCGGGAGCCTATGCTTCTACCGAGGAATTGATTGAGTTATCAAAGGAAAGCGCAAAGCTTGGTGGGTTCTATCATACTCACACAAGGGTCAGCCTTAAAAGCAAGGGCAGACTTGCACCTTGGATGGAAGCTCTTGAGATTGGCAGAGGTGCCGATATTCCGGTCCACCTTACCCATTTTCGGCAGGGGTTCCAGGGTGACGGTAGCCACCTGGACTATCTTGCTCTTGTAGAAGATGCCCGTGATGGAGGGATGGATGTAACTTTCGACTGCTATACCTACCCTTATTCGGGAACAACAATCACTATCGGGTTTCCTTTTTGGGCAAAAGATGGTGGTCCGGAAAGACTCATCGAGGCACTGCAGGACGCTGATGATAGGGCCAGAATGAAAAGAGAGATGTCTGAAGAGTCGATAAAGGACAATTGGTTAACCAATTTTAATCAACCAAAGAACAAAATATATGAAGGCAAATCAATAGCGGAAATATCAGATCTAAGAGATCAGGATTCCAGAGATGCTCTTTTTGATTTATTGCTTGAAGAAAACCTGGGAATATCGACGGTAGGACTTGGAACCAATCCGCAAACCCTACCTGATTTTGTATCTCATCCAGCTGGAATGATAGCCAGTGATGCGATCCTTTTCGGAGATCATCCCAATCCGAGAACATATGGATGCTTTCCTGTAGTCCTGGCAGAATTCGTAAGGGCTGAAAAACAGCTTCGCTTGCCAGAGGCTATCCGCAAAATGACCTCCTTCCCTGCCCAGAGGCTTGGATTGCAAGATCGAGGAATAATCAAAGATGGGTTCAAGGCTGATTTAGTTTTATTTAATCCGGACACAGTGAAAGCCTTGGCAACAAAGGACAATCCCAAACAATACCCAGTGGGAATTGATTATGTCTTTGTAAACGGGGACGCTGTCGTGGATAAAGGTGAGAATACTGGAGCCACTCCAGGCAGAGCTTTAAGGCGAGGCAGAGTCTAACACTATGCTTACTGATGAGATAAGGACCTTAATAGAAAATCATAGCGCAGGTATGGTTGCTACTGTCAATGCAGATGGAACCCCTTCGGTTTCTCCCAAAGCGACATTTTTAATTCTTGCTGATGACCAGCTGGCCTTTTCCAATATTCGCTCTCCACACACTATAGAAAATTTAAAAGATAGACCCGCTATTGAGGTATGTTTTATTGATGTCGTGCTTCGTAAATCAGCGAGAATTACTGGAAGTGCAAAATATGTAGAAAAAAGTGAAGCTGAGCCGGAACTGATTGGGAAATTCGAAGATATATTTGGAGATTATTTGGATTCTATGTCAGGGTTTGTGTTGATCGATGTATATGGTGCCGAGTGGATACTATCTCCAGCCTACGATTTAGGATCAACTGAGGAACAATTACGAGAATCAAATATGAGTAAATTGAATAACATTTACCCGGACCAGCTCTCGTAACATTTCGATGACAGTTTTGAAAAATGACACGGTATATGAAGACGAGATTTTTTCAGGAATGAAAGCCGTATCTCTAAAAGTTTCAAGATCGACGTTCGAGGAATGCCAATTTCTGGACTGTGATCTTGCTGAAGCGGAATTTGATCAATGTAGATTTATCGAATGTGAGTTTAGGGATTCAAATCTTAACGTAACTAAATTACCGGGTAGCCGTTTTTTTGAAAGTCAATTTAAAGACTGTAAAGTGACAGGAATCAATTGGACCTCACTGGACTGGTCGGGCATAACTGTATCCGCCCCTATGGCTTTCGAATCTTGCGATTTGAGTTTTTCAGTATTTAATTCACTCAGTCTTCCAGGATTAATAATAAAGAATTGTAAAGCGTGGTATGCAGATTTTGAGGCGTGTGATTTAACTCACTCTGTATTTACAAATACAGATTTACAAGACGCTCGCTTTAATGGTACTAAACTGGATAAATCCGATTTTGATGGTGCAGTTAATTATTATATCGATCCCATGGGTAATTCCATTCGGGGGGCACATTTTGATTTTCCAGAGGTAATTAACCTGCTAAAAGCCTTTGATATCAAAATTAAGGGTTCCGATTAGATCCAGCGTGCCTCCGTAGTGTGAAGCTACAATTTAAAGACAATTCGATTAATGAGGGTTGATGATTAAACTGAATCCTTCCAAAATGCCACCATTACCCATTCTTGTTACAAGTTTGTCTGTTTCAGCAGCATTACTGGGTGATGCGATGCTGTATGTGGTTATGCCATCACGACCTGAACTATGGCACTTGACCATAGTCCAAGTTGGGATACTTCTTTCAATAAATCGACTCGTGAGATTGGTCACCAATCCGCTGAGTTCCATTTTTGTAGAAAGATATGGGGTGTATACCCCGTTCAGAATATCTTTGCTGTCTTCTTTGGCGGTTTTGGCAGCGTATGCATTTTCTAAAAACTTCATCGTTTTAGTTTTTGCACGTCTTCTTTGGGGAACCTGTTGGTCTGTCTTACGTCTTGTATCTCAATGGGTGGCCTCCGACCAAAGCACTAAGGAAAACATAGGCCTGAACCTTTCCAGTAATGCATCTATAATTCGAATAGGGTCGGTAGGTGGTGCCGTATTTGGGGGACTCTTATCTGACTACCTGGGGTACGAAGTGGCCTTTATGCTTTTTGGAATATTCACCTTGTTCGGTTTCTTTATCTGGATTCGTAGATCCGGTTATCAACACCGGGAGCAATTAATTAAGAAAGGGAGGAAAGCGACTGAGTTTATTGGTGTCTTGAAAGATCCCAATGTATTAATTCTGAGTATTGCGAGTATGCTCGCCGGGTTAGTGTTTTCAGGCCTCATAGGAGCCACCCTAGGGCATTTTCTGAGATACAAATATGGGTTAGATTTCGATCTTATTTTAATAACTTTAGGAGTGGCGACTGTCACCGGCTTTGCATTAGGCATGAAAAGCTGTGCAGAAGTATTTGTTGGGCCATTCGGGGGTTATTTTTCTGATAAATACGGGAGATATAAGACTCTGATTGTATCTTCAGCATTCACTTCAATTGGACTTTTAGGGTTAGGAAACCTTGATTCACTGTTAGGTATTTTTAGCATTCTTATATTGGTGTTTGTCATGGGTGTTATGTTAATGATGCAGCTTTTAACTTTGGTTGGAATTGTCGCTAATGATGAATCCCGGTCACAGGTTTTTTCCGTTTACAATACTTTCCAAGATTTCGGTTCTGCTCTCGGCCCCCTAGTCGGACTTTCATTAATAACAGCAAATTTGTTGCCTATGGTGTACTCCATTAGCGGCGTTTGCTTGTTCCTTTTGATATTAGGGACATGCCTATTTCTAAATAAAAGGAGACCAACATTAGTTGGGACAACCTAAAGCCATACAATTATTAGGAGTGAAAATGAACAAAAACTCTAAACCAGTCATCATCGATTGTGACCCTGGGGTTGATGATGCTGCGGCGCTGTTTCTGGCGCTTTCCAATAAAAACCTGGAGATACAAGCTATAACCACTATTTTTGGGAATGTGGGACTTCAGCAAACGACTACCAACGCGCTCAAGATTTTGGAGGTAGCTGGAAAAACTGACGTTCCGGTGTTTAAGGGAGTGGAAAAGACATTTGATTATCGAGACCCAATTGATTCTAAAAATGTGCATGGAAACGATGGGCTTGGCAACAATTTTTTCCCTGAACCTCCTTTAGACCAATTGATGACCCAGCATGCTGTACTAGCTACGATTGATTTGGCCAACAAATTTAAAGGTGAGCTTACGTATGTTGCTTTGGGAAGATTAACGAATTTAGCACATGCTATTAGCTTAGAACCTTCTATTATTAATTCCATAAAGGAGGTCGTGGTCATGGGAGGGGCAATTAATGTGCCAGGTAATATTTCGCCAACGGCGTCGGCTAATTTGTTTGGCGATGTACATGGAGCGTCTGTTGTGTATAGGTCAGGAATTAACCTTACCCAAATAGGTTTGGATGTCTGTAATGAAGTAGAAATTTCTCCTCATAACCAGGAAGAAATTTGGAACTTAAAATCTACTGTGTCCCAATTTTTGGAGAAAATTGTTCCGGTTCATAGAAACGCATACCAAACTCATCAGATAGGTACGAGGATTCCAGGTGCGGCCAGGTTTAATGACATGCCTGCCGTGGGCTACACGATCGATCCGACTTTATTTAAATGTGAAACGTTGCGAATTCATTTTGAGACGCTAGGAGAGTTCACTAAAGGCCAAACAGTTCCAGATTCAAAACACTTTGTTGAAGATGCGCAAAATGTTAATGTGGCAATGAAAGTGGATTCAGAGAAATTGGTGAAACTTTGGATGAATGGGATTAAAAGCTATTCTTGATCTGATGGATTGGATATGAAAAGGATTCAGTCGTTAAAGTTCCTGAGGGGATCGAAGCTCAAGATACAGTTCGGGCACACCTTTACACCCCAAGTAGATAATGTGATTACATGAATAATACAACTGAGTCTCAATTAGCTTTGGAAAAAATATGGGCTATTAGCGATATGGATGACTCACTCCTTCAAAGGGCTAGGTTGACTGGCTTGGAACCTGTATTGCCATCTGTTTATAAAACCGGTGTTGCCGCTCAATCAACGATAGCCGCCTCAGCTCTAGCTGCTTCTGAAATGTGGAGATTTCGGACTGGCAGAAGCCAAGATGTGTCTGTCGATATGAAGCATGCTGCTATCGGGTTCCGCAGTGAAAGATACACTCAAATAAATGGGGATACATCAAAGACGTTCGCAAGTAGTGGAGTAAGTGACGACCCTTCTGAGGTTCACGGATTCTATAAATGTGGGGATGGTGGCTGGCTACAAATACACGGTAATTATCCAGCACATAAACTGGGTGTCATAGAGGCATTCCGTTGTGAACCGACAAAAAAAGCCGTGCAAGACACACTTTCAAAAATGACGTCCTTAGAGGCTGAGACTTATCTGACTGGAAGAGCTTTACCGGCCGCGATGATGCGTACTCTTGATGAATGGTCTGTCCACCCGCAAGGTGTGGCAGTATCTAGCCTTCCTCTCATGGAGATAGAAAAAATAGGTGAGGCGGATCCTCTTAATTTCTCAGATAATCCGAAAAGACCCCTTGAAGGAATCAAAGTTTTGGAGCTTACCAAGGTATTGGCAGGCCCCCTGATGGGAAGGACTCTTGGGGAACACGGGGCCAATGTTCTTTGGTTAAATGCTCCCCATCTTGATGTTATAGATGGTCTGATAATGGATATGTCCAAAGGTAAGTATCCAGCGCATCTTGATCTTGACGACAGGAAGGATAAGGTGACCTTTACCGAGTTATCTAAATCCGCTGATGTGTTTATACAAGGGTACAGACCTGGAAGCATAGCCTCCAAAGGATTTTCCCCTTACGATATGGCCGAGATCCGCCCCGGGATTGTTTGTGTAGAGATTTCAGCATTCAGCCATGAGGGCCCATGGTCGAGTAGACGGGGGTTCGACAGTATCGTGCAAACCGTCAGTGGTATCGGTAGAGAAGGTGGAATTGCAAAAGACCAAGAAGGTATGGTGCATTTACCTTGCCAGGCTCTGGATCACGCCACCGGTTACCTCGGTGCCTTTGGTGCGATGGTTGCACTGCTAAAACAAAGACGAGAGGGTGGCAGTTGGAGGGTTCGATTATCACTCGCGCAAACAGGGCATTGGCTAAAATCACTAGGTCGTATGAATGAAATTACAT
>VFFY01000076.1 GCA_009392675.1 SAR202 cluster bacterium
ACTATAGGCCTCTTAGGAATATCTTTTCTGTTAGTGATCTCAATATTTATAGCCGGATACATTGTGGTGTTTGTAATGCCACATAGAGAGTTAGTCGTGAAAGTGGATGGTGTCGAGTATACAAGAGGAGATCTGGTCGAGTTGGTGAGAATAAGACAAAAAAGCTCTGAATTTATGGGGGGCACATTTGACGCGAGCTCGGGAATATTTGAATCTCTCCAATTGATGGTAGAAAATGAGATTTTGCTGCAAATGGGCCCATCTCAGGGAATTTTTGTTTCTGACGAGGAGATCGATGACCAAATCGCTCTAATCATGCGGCCGGGGCAGCAAATGGTCTTAGGTAAATCGGAGGAACAGATTGCCCGGGAAACGGCTGAGCGACATTTGAACTATTTGAATACCATTCAGATAGATGAGTCAACACATAGGTCGCTAGTGCAGAAGGCGATCCTTAGAGAAAAATTTAGACAGCAGGTTGGGGAGTCGGTTCCATTTGTAGCGGAGCAAGTTCACCTTTTCCGGATTGTGATGCCACAAACTGGTGAAATGGACATAATGCAACTCAAATATGAGGATGCGGTTAGGGATATCACAGATCCAAACCAGTTTCAGTTGGCATATATTGAAATAGCACGAGAGTTTTCAGTAGATATGCCAGAAAAAATCAGGTTGGGAGGCGACATGGGTTGGATTGCTAAAGGAGTTATTTCAGATTACGAGCGGGACTTTTTCCTACTAGAACCTGGAGAATTAAGTGAGCCTGTCAAAGACAAAGACAACCACACCCAGACTTTGTTTTTTATGATCTCTGAACGTCAACCGGCAAAAGAACTGTCATCTGAAGTTCGTGACGAACTAAAATCAAAGGCTCTACAAGATTGGATTAATGATGAAAGAAGCAAGCATGATGTCTATGCGATTTTCAATTCGTTTATTTACGAATGGGTCTTCCAACAACTCCGGTTATCATCTCGTGCCCCAACTCCGACACCGGATCCACTTCAATCAATATTGAATTCTAGGTAAAGGCGCTTTATGAGAAGCTCTATAGGGGTTGGACTTATTGGAATGGGAGTAGTTGGATCAGGGGTAGCAAGGGCGATAACCGAAAATTCTGCCGTATTGCATAGTCACGTAGGGTTGCCACTAAAGCTAATGAAGGTAGCGGTTCGCGATACTTCAAAGCAGAGAGAATTCATGGTTCCCCGTAATATTTTAGGAGATAATCCTGAAGAGTTAATAAATGATGAATCAGTAAATATTGTCGTGGAATTGATGGGCGGTGAGCATCCAGCATTGGAATTGATTCTGGCAGCGGTAAAAAATGGGAAGCATGTAGTTACTGCGAATAAAGAAGTGATATCAAAACATGGCTCTCATATATTCTCTTTGGCCAGAGAGAATAACGTTAGAGTACTTTTCGAAGCAAGTGTGGGTGGAGGGATACCAATAATTTCTCCCTTGATGCGTGATTTGGTGGCTAATGACATCAAATCTATTAAAGCCATCATCAATGGAACGACCAATTATATTCTAACTCGAATGGCGAACGAACAAGCTGATTATCAGCAAATGCTGCAGGAGGCCCAAAAATTGGGCTATGCTGAATCAGATCCGACTAGTGATGTAGAGGGAGTGGATGCGGCATATAAGTTATCGATATTGTCTACCTTAGCGTTCAGGGCTAGCGTGAAAGACACTGACATATTTACGGAAGGGATAACCAACCTTACTGATAAAGATTTTTTATACGCTAAGGAATTAGGATATTCGATAAAGCTGTTAGCTATAGCTACTCGAACCGATTCTAGTGTACTAGCAAGAGTTCATCCTGCTTTGATACCAGAGGATCAAATGTTAGCTAAGGTGGATGATGTTCTGAATGCTGTGGAAGTAGAGACGGATTTGTTGGGTAAATTATTGTTTCATGGCCCAGGCGCGGGCTCTATGCCAACTACTAGTGCCGTAGTGGCAGATATCGTCAACATCGCCCGAACCATTTCTGACGGTACTGATTTACTAGATCCGGTCCGGTTATCTGATGGCATAGATATTAGATCAATAGATACGTTGATAACCAAATACTATTTTCGACTTGAAGCTGAAGACCAACCAGGAGTACTCGCTAGAATTGCGGCTGTGCTAGGAGATTGCGGGATCAGTATTTCCTCTTTTATCCAAAAAGGATTGGGTGATCAATCTACAGATGCTGAATTGGTCATTATGACTCACGAAGCCAATGAAAGTTCTGTAACGAGGGCTGTATCGAGCTTGAGGGAACTAGATGTCGTTAGAATGATAGGTAATGTGATCAGGGTGGTTGAATAACCGGCTTAGATTGGTGGAGGTTGGAATGCAGCATTTGTTGTTTTATGGTTGGAATCGTTGAAGTAGCTGTACAAAAGCGAAGGCGGAGCTTTCGCAGGCTGGGTTTGAGTGTGAAATACGAGATTTTTTCAACGACCCCTTTTCTTTGGATGAACTTCAGAATGGCCTATTAGGAGATGATCCATCTGAGTTATTTTCTTGGAGAAGCCCCTCTTTCAAAAAATTAGGTTTGGAAAAGTCAAATATGACTGCCTCTCAAATGTTGGATCTCATGATTGCAGAACCTAGGTTAATCAAAAGACCTATCGTAATGTATCAGGGCAAAAGATTTGTGACCTCGGAATGGAAGAAGATTTTGAAGTCGGATTAAATATGATCAATTTGTCCGGAAAAGAAGCTATAGTCACAGGTGGAGGGAGCGGTATAGGTAGGGGTATATGCTCGGTTTTGGCCTTGGCAGGGGCAAATGTGTTAGTGACGGATATATCTGGAAAAGGTGCAGAGGATACACTAAAACATTGTGGTTACGGCGATAAATTTAGAGCAAGGCAAATGGATGTTACTGATGAAAATTCAATTGATGAAATTATTTCAGAACACATCAAGAATAGAGAAAAAATCGATATATTGGTTAACAATGCCGGAATAATTGGATCTGAAGGTTGGTCGAATAGAGAAATTCCGAATAGTCAAGACTGGACCGAAGTATATGAGGTTAATGTAAGAGGAGTTGTAAAGGTTTCTGAAAGGGTTAGCAAAGAGTTTCAGAACCAAAAACACGGCAAAATTATTAACATTGCTTCAATAGCTGCTCGGCAGGGAAGCCCAGATTCACCACATTATAGTACTTCAAAGGCGGCAGTTGTGAGTTGGACACAATCGCATGCTCTACAAATGGCTGCATATAATGTGAATGTAAATGCCGTATGTCCGGGGCTTATATGGACTCCAATATGGGAATCGATCGCAAGAAAAAGATCTCAATTTGGAGGTAGCCTTAAGACCGAAGGTCTTAAAGGTAAAGACCTTTTCGATCAATTTGTTAAAGCTTGGATTCCGCTTCAAAGAGAGCAGACTCCGGAAGATATCGGAAATATAGTGGCCTTTTTAGCATCTGATCTCGCCGAAAATATTACAGGTCAGTCTATTAACGTGGATGGGGGTCGGTTTACCAATTAGAATGATTACCTGTGCTATCCCATAGGATCTTTTGCCCTTCTGGGTTTCACCAATAAAAGACATGGAAATATTCCTATTAAGCAGAGTACCGAACCAATCATAAAAAAATCATGGAATAAATTTACCCCTGCTCGGATTAATTGGTTTTCAAATCCAGACGGGGGAGTACCAAGAACTCCAGTTCCAGTAATTTTTAAATCTATACCCAGTAGTAAATCTTGGAATCTTTGAGATCCCCAAGCTGATAGGGCAGCAATTCCAAAAGTCATTCCCAGGAAGCGCGAAGAACTGATTATTCCAGCTGCTGATCCTTGGTTTTTTGTACTAGAGCTGTTGATAGCGGACGTTGTAATCGGAGCTATCATCAAGCCAAAACCAAAGCCAGCCATTAATAAATGGTATGACATCAGTGGGTCCTCAATTAAGTCGTTCCAGCGGCTCATAAATAGTAGAGCTACAAAACAAAATATAAGCCCGGAAACCGCTGGTATCCTAAGATCATAATGTTTGCTAAGCCACCCCCCGATCACTGCCCCTATGGGGATAGCGATTGTCATTCTCATCAGAATTAACCCCCCTTCAAGAGAAGTGCCATAGAGGACGGTATTTACCATCAGTGGTATTGTTACCATAGTGATGATAAGGGCTGCTCCATAGAATAAATGTAAGGTGTTTGCAGCTAGGAATTGGATGTTTTTAAATAGTTCAATTGGTATGACTGAATTATCCTTCTGCTTTGATAGTAGGTAGTAACCGATTAACAAAGATACCCCAACAGATATAAAAATTACTAAAAATGATGTGTTACTTCCAGATTGTGAGCATCCTAATGTGATAAAACAGATTGCGGCCACTATTATGCCTGAGCCAAGGTAATCTATTTTATGCGTGGAACCCTTAGAGTTAGGGACCAGAAATAAAATACCCGCTATTACGAGTAATCCGATTGGTATGTTTAACCAAAACACCCACTGCCATGAAAAAAACTGAGTGATTATTCCTCCCCATAAAGGACCTGTGACTGCGCCAGCTTCTGCAGATGCCCCGGTCAATCCCAAAGGGATAGCTCTTTCCTTACCAGAATAGAAATCACTAATGATTGCTATTGTAATTGGGATTAAGGCACCAGCTCCGACAGCTTGGATTATTCGAGTGCCAATAACCCAGTTTATGGAGGTTGTGGCTTCTAAAATGCTGGCTGAACAGCTTCTGATTAAAGCACTGTCATGGTAGGAATAAGATTCTAAAAACCCCATGGAATTAGTCAATCCGGTACCAACTGATCCCAGCATAAAAACTGACATAGAAGCTACATAGATAAATTTGCGTCCATATATGTCGGAAATCCTACCCATAATAGGCATTACAGATACGTATCCTAATAGATAACCTGTAACTGTCCACATGGCCTTATCCAGTTCGGTCACATCCACCATTAAATCCGACATTATCTGGGGAAGTATTGTTACGACTACAGTCTGATCGTCTGCAGCAAAAAATATACCTGCAAAAATAGGTATTAGAGCTACATTTTTTTTGGTAAGTTTCGTCATGTGATTAGCTGTAAATACTAGTTTAAAGGGTTCTCAATAACTATTTCTTCATTAAATCTGGATATGTTAATTATTCTTTGGATTTCGTTCATATTGGCTGAATCATCGTATCCATTCAATTGACCAGAAATAATAGCTCTGGTTAGGTAGAGAGAGTCTTTGTCTATCCACACAATTATTTTAACGTTATTATCACTTGTTTCTCCGACCAAATTAGAAAGTGATGAAGCCGGCATAGATCCTTCTATGTTCCAAAATTTCTCGCTATTAGATCTGAATTTCGGGGAAGTGGTGCTGGATAGTATTTTTTCAATTCCTTTCTCGGGATCAAAGAAGGAAAGAGGGGATACGGAATCTTCGGCCACTTCCCATTTTTGAGTAAGCGGGTTTAAGAAAAAAGTAGTATCGTTGATTGTTGAGAAACCCCCAGAAAGGGTCAAATTGCCAAACAAGAATTTGGCTTCAATGGACATTGAATTTCTATCAGATATTAATCCGGTTGCTTTTGAGAAGACCAAATCACCAATTCGGGTGCCACTAATATTCTTGTGCGACAATTGAAATTCAAAGGATGACACAGACTTCATTATTGTTCCGCTTTGGTCTAGTACTTGCTTTGCGGTCCTGGGTTGGCTTTCGGACGAAAGTTGGTTATCTGATGCACAAGATAGATTTATAATGCTGACTAGACAAATTGCTACTAGAGTAATGGAGAGATTATTTTTACCATTATTACTCACTACAGCAGGCAAAAAAAAACCCCGTTCGAGCGAGCGGGGTTTTTATATCCAAAGGAATTTTATATCTGAATTATGTTCTGTTCCTTGAAAGGATAACAGAGCCAACTCCTACCATCGCGATGCCAAGCAGGTATGACAGTAATATAAGATCTCTAATTATGCTTTCCCCAACGCTTGGGAGTCCAAGCCCTAGTACACTACCGCCGCTGGCAGGTTTATCTCCCGGCAGGGTCGATGTTTCACTTCCCGGAAGATCCTTAGCTTCTAACGTTAGAGTGGCCATTTGCTGGGCGCTGGCTCTAGCCTGCGCCATCCCTCCCTCTCCAGTAGAGGAAGAAATAGTTCCATCTGTATTTCCGTCCCAGCCATTCCTAGCTGCCGAAAGTTCGTTGAATATTTTCGCAGCAAAAATATTTGCTACGGATGCACTGGTTTGGGAAGCAATGTCGTTGTCTGCAGTAGTTTTCGCAGCATTAACCCACGATGAAATGTTAGCTGCAGATGCTATTACCCCAGCAGCCCCTTCAGCTAGATTCCTATCTTCAACATCTTCAGCGGCGGCGGCGGTGGCGTTAGCTCCTAAGCCGTCGGCGAGGGCGCTGATTGCAGAAGCATCCGCAATGGCAGTGCCTATCTGAGTTTTTATCTCATCAATGTCTGATGACGATTGAGCGGAGAAAGCGCTAGCTATTGCTGTTGCTAAATGCGCGTCTATGCTATTAATGTCAGCCATTAATGAATTGATATAAACGGCAGCATTCACGGGTACATTATCACTGTAGGCTGTAGATCCATCCGACCCGTTCGTCAATTTAATTCGGCTATAGGTCGCAAAGAGGTCTTCACCGTCATATCCTTCCGAAGTACTGTCGTAAACGAAATTTATATTTCCAGTTGCTTGGATGACACCTTGAATAACTGGCTGGATTACAGATAGGGCTCCTAGATCTAAAGATTTAGAACCATCTGATGACACAAGCACTGCATTATATGCACTACCTTCGGCAGGGGGGGTAACCCCCGACATTGAAACGACTAAGGAGTCGTTAACGGCCTGGTCATTCGTTACTACGGCTGTACCGAAAGTAACAGTATCGGATTCTGCAAAGACTACTGTCGGTATTAAAAACGACACCATCAATGCGGTCATAATTATTAATGTCTTGGTCCTGAACATAGCTTACACGCTGCCTCCTTGACCAACGATTTGACCGAATCAGTTGATTTGACTGAATCAGTCTTAGTTATTTAGTTACGCGTAGTAGTTACACTACCACAAACATGTTCTGCATAGTAGCACTTCAGAGGTGAAGATTCCAACAGAAATCGTTACAAAAATACTGGATATGCTAGTTTAGGCACATCGTACAATATCTTTAGACATTCTTGCTTTTAGTGAACTTCGATTGAAAAGAGCCGATGTTTGCCTAATAAATAATTAAGGAGTAAGTGGAATAGTTGTTTTCTGTTTCCAAACAAGATGGTTCCAAATCGCCTGAGATTAAGAATGTAAAAAGACTCCATTCAGGCCTTTCTTCACTAGGGATAACCCCTCAGAGGACTTCTATATCCAAATTAATGCTTTTCCACGATTTACTGGTAGATGCTAATACCAAGGTTAATCTGACTAAAATTCTGAATTGGCCTGAGGTCATCGTCAGACATTATTTAGATTCGCTTAGTGTTGTGATGGCAGCCCCGTCCTTATTTGATGAAAGAGAAAAGATACTGGATATAGGTTCAGGGTTTGGTATGCCCGGGATCCCATTGAAAGTGATGTTTCCTGGAAATGACTTGGTCATGTTGGATTCTGTTAAGAAAAAAGTTGAATTCATTGATTTTGCTGTAAAGGAAATGAACCTGCCTAATGTGGAGACAGTCGTGGGGAGAGCAGAGGATATAGCAAAAAAAAGAAAACATAGGGAAAAGTATTCCATGGTTGTATCGAGAGCTGTTGCGACCCTTCCTGTTTTACTTGAGTTTGCCTTGCCATTTTGTAGTATTGGGGGTACTTTCATTGCTATGAAAAGCTCGCGGGTTCAGTCTGAAATTGATCGATCGGAGAATGCTTTGAATTTATTAGGTGGGCAAATAGACAGAGTCGTCAATGTTGAGGATAAACTGCCGTTTTTACCAGGAAGGCTGGTAGTTATACGAAAAATAGAAGAAACACCTGAGATTTACCCTAGAAAGGCGGGAATTCCTAAAAAGAGGCCGCTTTGAAATTCCCGATAGAATTTACTTCGCTACTTTTCAGAAAACCATCAAAAAAGAATGACGTCGAAAATGATTTTATCGAGGGTAGTCAAAATCAGATTTTAGGTACTGTTATTTCTTTTCGTACTGGATTCACATTTTTGGGAGCTCTTTTTCTGATTTATTTTTCCTTCAAGATTTTCAAAGTCGACTGGGATTCTACTTTGGACACCTTTAAAACACTGGACATCGCTAAGTATTTTATTGCTTTTACTGCATACTATCTGAGCTTTTTATTTAGGGGCCTCAGATGGAAAACCATTTCTTTCAACGCCTCTGTGCTAGATAGATCTTCTGATTGTGATTCAACACTGCGCCATGCCTCTAGCTTTCAGTACAGTGTTCTTGTTTTATCTGGATGGTTTGTTAATTCGGTTGCATGGTTAAGATTGGGGGATGTTTACAGAGCCTATTGCCTGGGTGTGATCTCGAAATTGGGATTTTCTTGGGGAATCGGTACTTTAGTGGCTGAAAGATTTTTGGATATGATTATTGTATTGGCGATGATTTTAGCGTCCGTAATGATGCTGTCGTCTGGTGTAAAAAACCAAGCTTTAGACTTTCTTGTAATTTTCGCCTTCATAATAACAGCGATCCTCACTGCTTTTGTTTTACTTCTTGCGATTGCAGGCAAGAGACTGGCTTCTAGGCTACCTATCTCAGTGAGGTCACATTATTCGCAATTCAAAATCGGAGTTTTAAATAGTTTCAAAAACATTTTCATGGTTACCTTTTTGGGACTGGCAGCATGGTTTATGGAGATCACAAGATTGTTCTTTGTCACTGCCTCTCTAAATGTTGATATGTCCATCTACCTTATTATTCTGGCGACCATGAGTAATGCCGTGTTATCAACTTTCCCGACACCAGGTGGAATAGGTATCGTGGAACCTGGACTAACAGGAATTTTTATAATATCTGTCTCCAGCTCTGATGCTGCCTCTATTACCCTGTTAGACAGGTCCATAACTTATTTAAGCGTGTTAATTTTTGGTGGACTTACCTTTCTGCTGTATCAGGCATGGTTTCAAAAAAAATCGAAGATCATACCTACCCACGATGTGGGTTAAATCGCACACCTGAAGGGCTTCTAAGTAGGATCGGAAGAGATGAGCGCGAGAAGTTTGTGAATAAAAGATATTAATGAACGATAAATGCACGATATTTTATTGACTTGTAGGCGTAACATTAATAGACTTCATTTTTATAGATAGAACTTATTATGATCATGCATTATTGATGGATGATGGTCATGTATGAACGGTCAAGTTTGGAAATACATCTTTGGAGGAAATCAGAAATGACCTTAAAGGAAATTCACCATACGGTTAAAAGGCCAGGTAGAACTCAAGACCACGATCCCGTGGAGATTCCGGTGGCAGAGGAGC
>VFFY01000077.1 GCA_009392675.1 SAR202 cluster bacterium
GTTATTTTCCCTGGCCTAGTCAATTGCCATACCCACTTATTGGCTACAGCAGATAAAGGTATTCTCGAAGATTTTGGATTTCCGACCACCTTAAAATTCCCCACTACCGGCCGAGGTTTACTGACCGAAAATGAGCGGAATATTTTTGCAAAACTGGCATGTATAGAAGCTATAAGAAGTGGGACTACAACCTTACTGGAAATCTCAGATAATATTGCAAGTTATGCTCAAACTTTGGATTCTACGGGACTTCGTTTTTTTATGGGTGAAACCATGAAAGATATTGATGATGAAAAACTGAAGGATGGCTATTTTGAATATTCATCCCATAACCGAGATACCACTATTGGAAGGGCTTCTGACCTAATAGACAAATGGCACGGCAGATCAAACGGCAGGATAAGAGGCTTTGTCGCTCCTCATGCTCCAGAGACTGTTTCCCCCGAGCTTTTGAGGGATTCGAGAGATTTGGCAGAGAAATATGGACTTGGATATACGATTCATTTGTCACAAAGCTATAAGGAAATCGAGGCAATTAAACGTATCAGAGGGGTTCTGCCAACTCATTATCTTTTTGCCAACGAATTTTTGAGTGATCGCCTAGTTGCTGCCCATTGTAGGTATGTCGACAGTTCTGAAATTGCATTGCTGGGCCAAAGCCACTCTGGGATATCTCATAATTCCGCTATAGGGGCTCGTAGAGGGGCAGCGGCCCCTATCGCAGAACTATTATCGTCCGGATGTTCAGTTGGTATGGGGTCGGACAACATGGCAGAAGATATGGTGGAGGTGATGAGAGCCGCTCTCTTCCATGAAAGGGTTCGGAGAAATGACGAGATGAATCCTCAGCCTGAGGATGTACTAGAATGGGGCACGATAGGCGGAGCTAGGACACTGGGCATTGCTGATGAAGTGGGATCACTTGAGATCGGCAAGAAGGCCGATCTATTTATGATAGATTTCAGAAAAGCCCATTTGGTACCAACTCTCCGAATTGTCTCATCGTTTATTCACAATGGAATTTCTTCAGATGTTACAGATGTAATGGTCGACGGGAAATGGGTTATGCATAATTCTTCCATCAAGAGCATTGATGAAGATAAGGTCATAGAACAAGCGGAAGAGATAGGACACCGGGTTTGGAATCAGTTAGTTAAAGAAAATCCCAACGTGCCATTCCCAATTAATTTACCGCCTGGGCCCCTGTAAATTGGAGCAGCATCATTGGAATATATCGATCCCTTTAGCTGCCAAATTGGGTAGATGTATTCGAGTGCTCTGCTGATTGAAGGAATCTCCCTCTATATCTAGATATCGAAGATTTGGTAGTGAGTTGATAGGGCTTATATCTCTTATGTTATTAAATGCGAGGCCTAACCAATTTAGGGTAGTTATTTTTGACAAAGCATCAACGTTGGTGACTCGGTTGCGGCCAACATCCAGTGAATCCAAGTATTTCAACGTAGTGAGTGGGCCGAGATCCTGAATGTTGTTTCTAGAAGCGTGTATCCATGTCACTTTACTTATTAGAGACAGTGGATCCAGATTTGATACCTCGTTGCCTTCTATATCCAAACTCTTTAATTGATCCAAATCAGAAATAGGATGCAAATCATCTATATTATTTTCATTGAGACTTAAATCCGAAAGCATCCTCAAATTGTTTAATGGCCAAAGATCGTCTAAGTCGCAATTTTTCAGTCTCAGAGTCCTCAATTTATTTATGAAAGAAATGTGAGAGAAATCTGCAACCCCTGAATCACTCACATCTAGATTTCTTAGGTTGCCCAAATGTTGCAGGGCGAAAAAGTTTTCGAGGTTAGCATTCCTTATTTTCAATGTATCCAATAAACCCAACCCTGCCAGCGGAGATAAATCTATATCCCCATCGCAAATAACTACCAGCTTGATAAGGTTAGGTGTGAATCGTAGATCCTCAAGATCTTCTTGAGACGCCCCGGTTATCCGTAAACAAGTCAGTTTTAGAAGCTGAGTTGAATCTAGTTCGCCCTTGTATCCACCCATTTTAGCTCTTACTGTCTTTTCAAAGTGATTGTTCATTTCGTCCGATTCGGCACCTAGATAAAAATAACTTTAAGTTACCCACGGAATTATATGGTAAAAATCTTCCTGTGTGCTTATAAAAAAAGAACCCCTTAGTGTCAGCTTTTTTTAAGTCTAGACTTTTTTTAGATTCCAGAACCCAAATCTTTTCGCCGCTGGACCATGTCCATTACAGGCAATACCTCTACCCGTCCCAGACCCAAGTGATATTCAAAATGTTCAGCCACGGCTTCATAAGTGTTTGATTCCACAATCCCGAAAAGCCGGTGGGATGTCTTGTAACCCCAGGCCCCTAGTAGTTTCACCTTGTCAGTACCTTCCACCTATTCCCCTATTTTCTTCATTGATTCTTTTCCGTGCTGTACAAATCCACAAGTCGTGTGGGCATGCTGGGCTATAATTTGAAAAATCATTTTACCCCTTTGCTTTTACGGGAACCTGCTTGTATTGACTGTATAACCCCAATGAATCTGGGGACTCTATGGGTATATTAATAGCTTTTGCTTTATCTGCAAAAATGAAAGCTGGTCTGTACAGCAGAATTATTCAATCCTTTGAGTTTTAATTTTCAAGATGATATAAATCCCTTAACTAGGGAATGCCCAAACTTTTATTATGATTGACGGAGGTGGATTATGAGCTATAAAAGCCCAGAGCCGGAAGTTAATGGACCCCTTACAGGCATAAAGGTCTTGGATTGGACTATCTGGCAATTTGGCCCGGTTAGTACCTCAATGATGGGAGACATGGGAGCAGACGTCATAAAAATCGAGTCCTTAGACGGAGACCCCTCTAGGGGCCTTTCTAGGGCCTCTAGTCTGAAAATGGACCTGGGTGAAGGCAGAATCGCTTACTTTGAAACCTGTAATAGGAATAAGAGAAGCATTGCGGTTAATTTAAAAACTCCAGAAGGCCGCCAAGTCGTCTACGACCTTTGTAAGGATGCCGATGTATTTGTCCAAAATTTCAGGTCAGGCGTTGCGGAAAGACTTGGCTTGGGCTATGAAACCCTACGAGACATAAACCCCAGATTAATTTACGGATCTGCCAATGGGTATGGGCCACTTGGTCCGGATGCAGGTCAACCATCATTTGATGGATGTGGGCAAGCTCGATCTGGTTTAATGATGTCGGCGACGAAAGCTGATCAGGAATATCCAACTCAGGTAACTCAGGGAGTCTCTGATCAAATGGGGGGCATAATGCTGTGCCAAGGGGTTTTAGCGGCTTTGGTATCAAGGAGTCTAAGGGGTACAGGCCAGAAGGTTGAAACTTCACATTTAAGTGCCAACATGTGGTTGCAAGGCCTGGGAGTCACAATGAGCTTGCTGCAGGGTGGGGTTGGCTTTTCTCCCTATAACCGAAATGAGCCAGTAAATCCCTTGTCTAATGTTTATAAAACATCTGATGGACGTTTCATAATGATGATGCACCTCCAGCCAGATCAGTATTGGGAACCTCTATTAGAAGCTATGGATCTTAAAGAGTTTATAGGTGACCCTCGATACTCAGAGATGAAAAATAGAGCAGACCATTCAGCAGAAGTGGTTGCCTTGCTCGATAAAAGATTCGCCGAAAAAACAGCTCAGGAATGGGACTCTCTGTTCAGAAAATTTTCTACAGATTTTATTTATTCTCTAGTGCAAACAGTGCAAGACTTGCCTTATGATCCCCAAGTGATTGCGAATGACTTTATCACCACGTTTGACCATCCTGTGCTTGGAGAGGTTCAAATGTGTAATCACCCGACTATATATAGCGACACACCAGCCGGTATTTGGAAGGAAGCCCCAGAAGTTGGGCAACATACAGAACAGGTCTTGATTGATGAATTGGGATATGGTTGGGACGACATTGAGAAGCTGCAAAGCACGGGCACAATTTTGTAACAATAAATCATGAAGGAGAAAACATGGGACAGATAGACGGCGGCCATTTATTTGCCAAGGCCTTGAAGAAAGAGGGAATCGAGTATGTGTTTACCTTGAATGGTGGCCATATTTACAACCTTTATGAAGGCTGTGCTGACGAAGGTATAAAGCTAATAGATTTCAGGCATGAACAAGTGGCAGCCCATGCAGCCGAAGGGTGGGCAAAAGTAACCGGTAAACCAGGGGTTTGCATAGTGACAGCAGGTCCAGGAGTCACTGATGCCGTGACCGGTATTGCCAACGCCTTCCAAGCACCCAGTCCCATGATAATGATTGGTGGGAACGCCGGGATATTTGACCATTTGAGAGGAGGTCTTCAGGATTTTGATAGTGCAACATTCCTGAAACCTGTTACTAAATTTTCAGAACAAGTAAAAAGGGTGGAAAGGATTCCCGAATATGTGTCCAATGCATTTCGAGCTGCTACCAGTGGAATACCTGGACCGGCCTACCTAGAAATTCCTATTGACATCGTAAACGGAGTAACAGAAGAAGAAGATGTTAAGTTTCCTGACAGATATAGAACTGAATCAAGAGCCTTTGGGGACCCAGAATATATTCAAAAGATCGTGGACATCCTGAAAGATGCGGAACGACCGATGGTCTTAGCCGGCTCTGATGTTTGGTGGTGTGATGCCTCCGAAGAATTAAGAGAGTTTGTAGAAAAGATCAGCGCACCCGTTTTCTTAAATGCTATGGGTAGGGGAAGTATCCACTCCAGTCATCCAAACTTAGGAAGTTTGGGAAGACGATATGGGCTTGTAAAATCAGACGCGGTTGTCCTAATTGGTACACCAGTCGATTTCAGGCTTAGCTATGGTGAAGACCGACTCTTCCCTCAGAATCCCAAGTTAATAGAGATCATGATGGACGCAAATAAAATTGGTCAAAACAGGGCGGTAGATGTGGGAGTTACAGGAGACGTTGGGGCCATTATGAGCCAGGTGATGGAATCTCTGGATGATTCCAGTTACCAATCCAAAGGCACCGGCTGGGTGGAAGAGGTAATGACGGAGGATAAAGCCTTAAAGGAGGCCGATACAGAAATGATGGCTAGTGATTCATCTCCTATTCATCCCATGAGGCTTGTAAAAGAATTAAGGGATGTCCTAGATGAAGATGCGACAGTCATTGGTGACGGTGGGGACATTGTTACCTTTGCTGCAAGGGTGTTGAACATAAACAAACCTGGACATTGGTTGGACCCAGGACAATTCGGATGTTTGGGGGCAGGTAGTGGATTCGCAGCCGCGGCACAACTTGCTAGGCCGGGTAAGCAGGTCTGTATTGTATACGGCGATGGTGCATTCGGTTTAACAGGATTCGATGTTGAATCTTTTGTCCGATTCAACCTCCCAATCGTCTGCGTCCTTGGAAATAACGGTGCTTGGAACCAGACAACCCAAGGAGTGTTAGGAAGAGGTGGTAGAGCCTTGGCGACATTCCTCTCCCAAGATACTGACTACGCCAAAATAATGGAAGGTATGGGAGGCCACTCTGAAAGGGTAACTGATCCCAACGAAATAAAGCCGGCATTGGAAAGAGCATTTGCTTCAGGCAAACCCGCCCTTTTAGATGTGGTTATTGACCCTGATATTTCCTACGGAAGCATGGGAGGACGTTCAAGACAACAGAGACAATATTAGAACCTATACTGGGAAAGGAGGCA
>VFFY01000078.1 GCA_009392675.1 SAR202 cluster bacterium
TACCTACTGTAGATGCCGAAGACCGACGCAGAGGACTCAAATTAATAAATGGAATGCTCAGCGAAGTTGGACTGACTAGCGTTCATGATGCAAGCGTATCGAATGATGAATTCGTAACTTACCAGGAAGGTCTAGAAAACGGTGACTTGGATCTCAGGGTCTACATGCTTATGGCAAAGGCTCACTTCCCTGCCCTCCGAGATGCTGGTATACGAACAGGATTCGGAAACGATCATTTAAGAGTTGGAGGCATCAAAATGGTCTCTGACGGAGCGATAGCAGCAAGGACCGCCTACCTGTCTGAGCCGTACATAGGTTCCGATCATGATGATTGTGGCATACAAGCCATGAGTCCGGAAGAGATAAATGAATCCGTTAGAGAAATACATTCAGAAGGCTTTCAGGTCTGCATACATGCAAATGGGGACCTCGCAATATCTATGGTATTGGACGCGTATGAGAAAATATTGAAAGAGTTCCCAAGATCTAACCCAAGACACCGCATAGAGCACTGTACCCTTGTTAACCCAGAAATTTTAACAAGGATGAACAGAACCGGTACCATAGCCACCCCTTTCTGCACTTACGTTTATTACCATGGCGAAAAAATGCAATTTTACGGTGATGAGAGGTTAGAGTGGATGTTCGCACAAAAATCTTTCATGGAATACGGAGTCATCTCTACGGGGGCTACTGATTACCCACCAGGACCGTATGAGCCATTATTAGGTATCCAAAGCTGTGTTACTAGAACCGATATAAACGGAACTCTTTGGGGGCCAAGTCAAAAAATATCTGCCAAGGATGCTCTTCGAATCTACACCTTAAACGGAGCCTATGCTTCATTTGAAGAATCCCAGAAAGGTTCAATTGAACCGGGTAAATTAGCCGACTTTGTGGTACTTGAAGAAGACATATTGGATGTGGACCCTTTCTCCATCAAAGATATCAAGGTCTTAAAGACTGTGGTAGGGGGAAAACCTATTTACGAAATTTAGTCCGATTTCCGAACTGATATCGTGACTTGTTCTCCTTCCAATTCATAGCTTTCTGAATAGCTATCATCCAAACTTTCTCCTAATATGACTTCAGAAGCTAAAGTTTCCTGAAGTACATAATCATTAAAATTACCCACTACCCTCAAAATTTCAGCTGACCCATTTACAAACAAATCAATATGGTCAGATATTTCTAACCCTGCAGCTCTCCTAACATTCTGGATACTGTGAACCAATTCTCGGGCAAGTCCTTCATCTTTCAGTGAATCGGATATTTCTGTAGATATACCGACCGCATAGCCGCCATCAGTGGACGTAGAATAACCCTCCAACACATCAGCATTTACCAAGATATCCTCTGGGTTTAATTCAAAGCCAGCAATATCTACGGTGCTGCCAGACTCGATAGCAGTCCTTACGCTATCAACATCGGCCTGTTCCAATGCTTCTCTAATCACAGCTACACCCCTGCCATATTTCGGTCCTAGAAGGGGCAAATTGGGCTGTAGCCGAAAGGTGACTATTTCTGAAGCATCATCAACTGGTTTTATCTCTTTGATATTGAGCTCATCTAATATCTGATCCTCTATAAGCCCTAACATATCTAGCTCACTGGCATTTCTAGTTTTAACAAACAATTCCTGCAAAGGTTGTCTTACTTTTATACCTGCTTTACTTCTCGCTGACCTGCCCATACTAGATAGCTGCATAGCCAGTCTAACTCTTTCTGTCAGACCCTGATCAATCAAACTTTCATCACTAATTGGATACTCTTCCAAATGAACACTTTCCCTACCAAAGGAGAATTTAGAAGCCAAATTCTGGTACATTTTTTCAGTAACGAAAGGTATGACAGGTGCCATTAATTTTATTAGAGTCATCAGAACTTCATGCAATGTTGTATATGCTGAAAGTTTGTCAATATCTGAATCGGCAGCTCCGCCTGTAAGTAATCCTGATTTCCAAAACCTTCTTCTACTTCTCCTCACATACCAGTTCGAAAGATATTCAATAAACTCCTCAACTTCCCTGGTGACCCTCTCTGGCCTGAAGTTTTCAAGGTTGTCAGTGACTGTTTGCACTAGGATATTTAATTCACTGAGAATCCATCTATCTAATTCAGCTCGATCTAGGATGTCAGGGGATTGGGTGTCAGGATCAAATTTATCAATATTCGCGTATGTAACAAAAAACGAATACACATTCCATAAAGGAATCAAGAATTGTCTACGGACCTCATCTGCACTACCAAAACCGAAATTCAAATTTGAAGCGGGATTCTGACTAGCGAATTGCCAGCGCATCGCGTCAACCCCCATTTTTTCAGCAGCATCCTCAAACCAAATAGCATTACCCTTGCTTTTATGCATTTCTTCACCATTTGCGTCCCGCATTAGCGCATAGCTGAAAATATTCTTGCAAGGTTCAGAATCGGCTAGAACTGTGCTCATTGTAAGCAGAGAATAGAACCAGTTTCTGTATTGCCCTGGAAAACTCTCAGAAATCCAATCAGCCGGAAACCAATCTTTCCAATAATTTTTGTCGTGTCGGTAATTTAATGTCGAAAAAGAAACAATACCAGCGTCTAGCCAAGGATTCCCGACGTCTGAAACACGAGATAATTTCTCCCCGCAAGAAGAACAATTAATCTTCACGGAATCTATCCAAGGTTTATGAGGTGAATTTCCTTCAAATTCACCCCAGCCTTCGACAGCCCTTTCTTCCAATTCTTTCTCACTTCCAATTACATCGAAATTACCGCATGAGCATTTATAAATTGGGAGAGCCAAACCATAATATCTTTTCTTAGAAATCATCCAATCATCCATGTTTCTAAGCCAGTCCAACTCACGTTTCATCCCGAATTCAGGGACCCATCGAATATTTTGAGTGACTCGAGATATAGGCTCCCTTAGTGGGTCCATTTTTATGAACCATTCATCAACCAGCCTAAAGACCAACTCTGAACCACATCTCCAGCAATGAGGATATCTATGCTTGTAACGTTCTAGACGATAGAACTTACCTTTGCTCTTTAAACTCTCATATATTTTGTCATTGACTTCATATACATTTAATCCAGTGAGCCAACCGAACCCTGCCACAAAATCCCCTAAATCATCCAAAGGAGCTATGGTTGGTATACCTTCCCTTTTACCTAATGCAAAGTCCTCTTTACCGGCACCTGGAGCAATATGAACAATCCCAGTACCTTCTGTTTCAGAAACTTCATCCCATGCTACAACTCTGTGTTTCACCCCCTCTTGAGCAGGCAATTCATCAAATGGTCCCTCATAATTCAATCCTACTAATTCAGAACCTTTGAGTTCAGAGACCACTTCATGGTCTCCAGCCAGTGAGGATATGCGGGATTTAGCCAAATACAAATAGCCATGATCTTGCTTGATTTTCACATAATCCATGTCTTTATTTACAGCAGCAGCGCAATTCGAAGACAAGGTCCAAGGGGTCGTGGTCCATATGAGAAGAGAATCCTCAGTAGTTTCCAAGTCTGAATCAAGTATCGGAAATTTAACAAATAAACCGGGGTGTTCTGTTTCTACATACCCCTCTGTAACAATCTCGTGTTCGGACAACCCTGTACTGCATCGCGGGCACCACGGCATTACATCAGTGCCTTCATACAATAAACCTCTCTCATGACAAGTTTTCAAGAAGTGCCAAATCGTGTAATTGTTCTCATCTGACATAGTGTGATAGGAATTATCCCAGTGCATCCAATAGGCCAGTTGTTTTGATTGTTCTGATATAACATCTGCAAATCGCTGAACCCTCTCTTTACACAGCGTCACAAATTTATCTATCCCGTATCCTTCTATATCAGTTTTGGAGGTGAAGCCTAATTCTTTCTCCACTTCCACTTCTATCCACAACCCTTGCCCATCAAACCCGTTTTGGTACCTTTGCCTATATCCTTGCATAGTCCTAAATCGACTAAAAAGATCCTTGTAACTCCTACCCCAAGCATGATGCACCCCCATACGATTGTTAGCAGTTATGGGACCATCTATGAAGGAATAGCGTTTATCTGAATCTTCATTTTTTGCCATGTATTTATCTGGTATTTGATTTTCATTCCACCATTTCAAAATACCGGTCTCCATCTCAGGAAAATTCATTTTCGGATTTACTGCTTCAAACATATTTACTCCCAAAATATAAGGCCCGCCCCAATAAAGGGACGGGCCTTAAAATAGTCCGCGGTACCACCCTAATTCCCCGTATCAACCGGGGCTCTTAGTCAAAAAGCACTGTTAACGTAGTGCAGATCCGTCATTTCCTAATCACTTATAAGTTTTCAGAATGAAACTCCGGAGTGATCTTCAAGCTAGCAGCAAGTACCCTCTCTCAGCAACCAAGGGCTCTCTGAACCGCAATCTAGTCTCTACTCGTCTCCATCAAAGTTATTTATTTAGCTGCATCAAGAGTAGAAAAGAGCATGCCTTGTGTCAAGATTTTCATTGAACTCTCTTTCGGCCGGTTTTCTCTTCATAAAGTTCCCAAGTGTTCTCATTGAACGGATAATACTTGCCAGGAGAACAATTTTCAATCTCCAATTGTGCTTTAATTACCTCCTCAACTTCCTCTCTTTCATGTGCTATTTTGATTACCTCATCTACCTCAGAATTAGGAACAACTACCACGCCATCATCATCCCCTACCATCGCATCTCCAGGTCTAACCAATACTCCACCACATTGAATAGCATCGTTAACCTGCCATGGCCAAAAGTCGGCTGGTCCTTGCTTTGCAGTTGTGGCAGCCGAGTAAACCGGAAAACCGTACTCCTTTAAAGCCACACTATCTCTCACTCCCCCATCCGTAACTAAGCCACCCACTTGGAGCTGCATCAGACGCATGAATTTAATATCTCCACCTATGGAGCTATATTGCCAGCCCATTGCGTCTATAACCAACACTTCACTTGGACCGCAAAGTTCTATTGCAACATACTCTGCTGATTGTTCTTTTTTGGGTTTCTCCTCAGCTATATCTGGCCTATGAGGAATAAATCTAAGCGTCACAGCCCTGCCGGCCATAGATTGGCCAAGTTGAAGAGGCTTGGCTCCTTCTACATAGGTGGAAGGCCAGCCTTTGACCCAAAGCCCGTCAATTAGGGTCTGAGTAGGTATTTTTTTCAAAACTTCCAATGTTTCATCTGCAATAGGTGTTATTTCTCTCATTTCGTTCCCCTCAATCAAATTGAATTACTATGCACCTATCTAAGCATATAATTGTGGTAACTATCTACTTCCCGGATTTGGTCTGATGGAGGATTATCAAAGTGGAAACCGTAAATACTGACATA
>VFFY01000079.1 GCA_009392675.1 SAR202 cluster bacterium
CTATTATAGATGCTCGATTCGCATGGATATTTTCTGTGATTGCTCTTGTGACCGGTCACATCATTTCCGTTTTCACCGCTCACGTCATAGCTTTAAGGAGGACAACTTCTCACTCTATAGCAGTTAGAAGCCAGTATCCCATGCTATTGCTTATGGTGTTTTACACAGCAGTGAGTCTTTGGATAGTAGCCCAGCCGATTGTGGAATAGTATTGTTATGACAGTAAAATGAGATAGAAAACACGGTAAGTTTTTATACAGGCCACCGATTTATAGGAAGGTAATTCATGTCTAGCGAACCGGAAAACATTAAGCATTATGAGTGTCCAAAATGTTCAAATAGTTCATATGAGACAGGTGAAATTAGGACTACAGGTTCAGGGTTGTCTAGATTTTTGGACCTTCAAAATCAAAAATTTGCTCATATAACCTGTGACACTTGTGGGTATACTGAATTTTTTAAGAGGCGCAGCCGGGGGGCAGGAAACATATTGGATCTATTTTTAGGCGGGTAAAGAATTTTGGAATAGAAAATTTGTCAATCTCAGAATTACAGAATTATCTTCAGAAGGGTACTTGATAATAAATATCTTTAGTAATAATAATTTTTGGCTGTCAGTAGAACAGTTAATTCCAGCGAATAATTTGTTTGACCGTGAATTAGACTGAGAAGTATAATTCGAACTCAGTAGTGGTTTGGATTGATATGAGTCTTGGTGTTTACTACCGTCATTCCTAGGGAGTAAAGGTAATCGAACAGGGCAGCCGATCCCGCTTCCATACCGAGGGTAACCCCTTAGTTTCGAAGGAATTTCCTTCGAAGGGTGGCGACACTATGAAAGAAGCGTGCGGGATAGTTGGGGTTTTCGCTAGAGAGGAAGATGTTTCACGTTCTGTGTTTTTTGGATTATATGCCTTACAGCATAGGGGCCAAGAGAGTGCAGGAATATCGGCCAGCGACGGACGTAGAATCAGATTGCATACAGAAATGGGACTCGTATCGCAAGCCTTTCAAGAAAATGACTTATCCCATTTATCGGGTCACATAGGAATAGGCCACACCCGGTATTCAACCACTGGCTCAAGCAACATTAATAATGCCCAGCCGATTCTGTGCAAGGGAACTAGTACTGAAATTTCTCTTGCCCATAATGGAAATGTGATCAATGCCGTGGATCTCCGTGAAGAGCTATTAGATTGGGGTATTCAATTCCAATCTTCTGGAGATTCTGAGATTATTGCTCATTTAATTGCAAATGCGCCTGCTGATAATTGGTCTGACAGGATTGCATACATTATGCGCAAATTACAGGGCGCTTATTCTCTTGTTATGATGACCAACCAAGAAGTGTTAGGGGTCAGGGATCCTCTAGGTGTTAGGCCCCTTTGCATAGGCAAATTAAATTCTGGATGGGTTCTGGCGTCTGAATCATGTGCCCTCGACCACATCGGTGCTGAATTCGTTAGGGAGGTGGAACCTGGAGAGGCGGTTTTGATCGATGATAGTGGCATTACATCTATTTATAAAAAACCTAGGGCGGGGGTTTTGGGAAAATGTGTCTTCGAACATATTTATTTTTCCAGACCAGATTCTCTATTGGATGGACAATTGGTTTACAGCGCGAGAATGGCCATGGGCGCACAACTTGCCAAAGAACACCCGGTTGAAGCAGATTTAGTAATAGGGGTTCCAGATTCAGCCACGGCTTCGGCTGTTGGATATTCTCAGGAATCAGGTATTCCTTTTACAGAAGGTTTGGTGAAAAATCGATATGTAGGAAGAACGTTTATTTTACCCGACCAGAGGCTCAGAGAACTTGGAGTTAGAAGAAAATTAAATTTGCTTCCACAAATATTGAAAGGGAAAAGAGTAATTGTGGTGGATGACAGCATAGTTAGGGGAACTACCACCCCACATGTAGTTAATCTTCTTAGAAAAGGTGGTACTAAAGAGATTCATTTACGTATCTGTGCTCCACCAATAGTTTCCCCCTGTCATTTTGGTGTGGATATGGCCACCAAATCAGAGTTGATAGCTAGCAGTAATTCAGTCGACGAAATAAGGGAAATAATTGGTGCTGACTCGTTAGGCTTTTTAAGCGAAGAGGGTTTGTTGAGGTCCGTGTCTGGAAAAAGAAGTGAATACTGTATGGGCTGTTTTACTGGTACGTACCCGATACCAGTTCAACTTGAAATGGATAAACTAGTTTTAGAAACGTAAGAATAGGTAATAACTATTGAATGTCCTGGATGCCGAAAGCATCTCTCTGGGAATTTTGGCCTCTCACGGGGGATCAAACCTTCAAGCCATAATGGATGCTTGTGACAATGGGTCATTAAAGGCAAACGTAGCAGTGGTGGTGAGTAATAATTCGGGGTCATTGGCTATACGAAGAGCCAGAAAATCTGGTATACCAGCATATCATTTGAGTTCCAACACCCATCCTGATGACGGAGACTTAGATGTCGCCATTAAAAATATCCTCAAAAAATATAATGTAGATCTAATAATTTTGGCTGGATACATGAAAAGAATCGGACCGTCTGTGTTGAGAACCTTTCGCAATAGAGTTATCAATAGCCACCCGGCTTTACTGCCTAAATATGGTGGCAAGGGAATGTATGGCGATCGTGTGCATAAAGCTGTAGTTAAAGCAAAGTCAGCGGAAACTGGAATCTCGATACACCTAGTAGATGAGGAATATGATCACGGTCCGATTATTAATCAAAAGGTAATAGCTGTTGATTCTGCCGAAGGTGTCGAGTACGTGAAAAAGAAGGTTCAAAAGTATGAGCATATATTCTGGGTAACCACGCTCAATAAAATTCAGAATGGGGAAATTAATTTGGACAATGCTGGCCATTAAAGCAGTACTAACTACCATAAGATCATGAAAGACAACAAAATTACTTACGAATCAGCTGGGGTTAATCTACTTGCATCAGAAAAGGTCAAAGGTCGGATAAAAGATTTAGCTGATAAAACATATACTCCTAATGTATTAGGTGGAGTCGGTGGCTTTGGAGCGATGTATAAAATTTCCGGTTATCGTGACCCTATTTTGGTCAGTAGCACTGATCCTGTAGGTACGAAACTATCGGTGGCAGGGATGGTCGGTGATTATAGCTATATCGGAGAAGACCTAGTTAATGCTTGTGTGAATGATCTCATTGTAGTTGGTGCAGACCCATTGTTCTTTCTTGACTATATTGCCACATCCAAAATGGTTCCGGAGATAGTAGAAAGTATTGTTATTGGTATCTCTGAAGCGTGTAAAAATGTGGGATGTGCTCTTATTGGGGGAGAAACTTCTGAAATGCCAGGGGTTTTTCAAGAGGGCAAATTTGATATTTCTGGGTTTGTTGTTGGTGCCGTAGAGGCAGATCAAATGCTAAATCCGTTGGACACCATTAGCGAAGGTGATTTACTGATAGGTCTTCCATCAAATGGTCTGCACACCAATGGATACTCTTTAGTACGGCACGTTTTTAACTTGGAAAATGATTTGGGGATTCTCAAGCAACAGCTAGATAAATCTGGAGAAACCTTAGGAGAGGCACTTTTGAAGCCTCACCCTTCCTACTATCATGCTTTAAAATCAGTTTTTCCCGATTCAAAAGGAATAGCACATATTACTGGTGGTGGATTGTATGAGAATATGCCAAGAATTTTGCCAACTGGTATAGAAGCTGCATTTGATGCTTCTCTGTGGGATGTCCCAGCTGTATTTGAATTTATCAGAAAGACCGGATCAATTGATTCTAATGAGATGTATAGAGTTTTCAATATGGGTTTAGGAATGGTCATTGTTTGTGCCCCTGAAAATTCTTCTAGGATTTTAAAGAATGTCCCTAATGCAAAATTAGTAGGGGAATTAAGGCAGAAGAGTTCTAATAACAGGGTCAAAATTGAAAATAAAAAGTGATTAGCAAAACCAGAAGGGGTTTATGAAAGCTTTATTAAGTGTCTACAACAAAAAAGAGATAGAACTTATGGGAATTTCTCTTAGTGAAGCTGGATACGAAATCATAAGTACAGGAGGCACTTACAACTCTCTCAATAAAGCCGGTGTCCCAGTGCAGCAGATATCAGACTTTACTGGTTCACCAGAGATATTGGATGGAAGGGTGAAGACCTTGCATCCGAAAGTCCACGGTGGAATTTTGGCAAGGCGTGACATTCCTGATCATTTAGAAGAAATAGAATCATATGGGATATCCGAAATAGACGTGGTGGTAGCCAATTTGTATCCGTTTGTCGATACAGTGAGAAAAGAAGATGTTTCATTGTCTGAGGCATTGGAAAATATAGATATAGGTGGGCCAACAATGATTCGGTCGGCTGCCAAAAATTTCCCCGATGTCTTGGTTATTGTAGATCCATCTGATTATGGTTGGGTCGCTGAGAAGATCTCCTGTGGGCAAGGTTTCACCAAGGATGAAAGGAAAAAGTTAGCTCAAAAGGCTTTCCAACATGTGGCTTTGTACGATACCGCAATATCAACCTGGTTGAGTGAAGCCCTCTTGGAATCTGCTGAATTATCAATTGGGCTTAGTAAGGTAACTGATCTTAGATATGGGGAGAATCCTCACCAAGATGCTGTTTTATATCGGGATACATTAGGTGAAGGAGGAATTGTACAGGCTGAACAGCTCCATGGATTACCAATGTCATACACGAATTATTTAGATGCAGATGCAGCATGGACAACGGTAACAAGTTTTAATAAGACAGCTTGTGTCGTTGTGAAACATACGAATCCGTGTGGTATTTCAGTAGACGACGACCAATCCTCTGCCTATGAAGACGCCTTTCAAGGCGATTCTATTTCTGCTTATGGAGGAATAGTTGGATTTAATACCGTGGTGACAAAAAAGACGGCCAAGGTAATGCGTGGAGTTTTATTCGATATAATCGTTGCTCCGGATTATGAAGTGGAGGCCTTGGATATTTTGAGGAAAAGGAAAAGAACTCGTATTCTTAAGGCCAACTATCATTCTGGACCGTTTTCAAACCTAGAGGCTTTGACGATAACCGGGGGTATGTTAATTCAAACATCCGATCAAATTCAGGAGGACCCTTCCACATGGAAAGTTGTTACTGATAGGCACCCAACTGAAACTGAATTGAGCGACCTTGAATTTGCATGGAGCTGTTTGCAGCACATTAAATCCAATACAATAGTTTTAGCTAAAAACAATACGTTAGTGGGAATGGGAGCAGGCCAACCAAATAGGCTTGTGAGTGTGCATCTCGCATTGAGAATTGCGGGAGATAGATCCGTTGGTTCATCTCTAGCTTCTGATGCCTTTATGCCTTTCGCCGATAATGTGGAATTGGCTGCTAGAGGTGGAATTACAGCTATCATTCAACCTGGTGGGTCCATAAGAGATGAAGAAGTGATAGAGGCAGCAAATCATCATTCTCTAGCTATGATGTTTACTGGTATAAGGCATTTTAATCACTGACCAACGATCCTCTAGAGGAATATTTTGAGCCGATTTTCAAATTCTTTAGATATTGTGATACCTGTACTTAACGAGGAAAATGCATTAGAGAGCAGCGTTCGTACCCTTGTTTCGTTTTGCCAGAATAATATAGGACATTATGACTGGTTTATCACAGTAGCTGACAATGGATCTACGGATCATACTTTGCAGATTGCTGAAATGTTGTCTGAACAGTATTCCAGGGTGCGGTTTATACGGTTGGAAGAGAGAGGTAGGGGGAGGGCATTAAAAATGGCTTGGTCACAGAGTGAAGCCGCAATGTTGGCTTACATGGATGTGGATCTTTCCACAGACTTAAATTGTTTCCCCCAGTTCTTAGAATCAGTCAGCGGGTTAGAATTTCAGATCGCCATCGGCTCTAGATTAATTTCGGGCTCTAAAGTAGTAGGAAGATCTTTTAAAAGAGAATTTATCTCCCGGTGTTACAGTCTTCTTTTTAGAATGATGTTTTTTGTTTCGTTTAAGGACGCTCAATGCGGATTTAAAGTTATATCTCGAAAAGTGGCTGAGGAGGTTGTTCCGCTTATAAAAAATAACGGTTGGTTTTTTGACACTGAACTTTTGATATTGGCTGAAAAAAACGGATATTCGGTTTTAGAAATTCCTGTGAAATGGGTGGATGATCCAGACTCTAGAGTGAATATAGTGAAAACCGCATTTGAAGATATAAAAGGTTTATTAAGACTTAGATTTCGAGATTTATCTGAATCTCGAAAATTGCTTAAATGCAATAAATGATGATACGAGATTGCTATGGCA
>VFFY01000080.1 GCA_009392675.1 SAR202 cluster bacterium
TCCAAGATAGACAAGGCAGATGCGAACGGGGCCAGCAGTTTAGTGAATTCCATTGGGAATATAAATTTTGTGGAATCCCCTTTGCCCATCTCTTTTAAAGTCTCAAAATACTGCAAACTGAGTGTTTTGGTGTCAATATTTTGTGCGACTGAATAAATTTTATCTAAAGCTGTACTGAAACCTTCGGCTCGAAGAACAGAGGCCTGTTGATCTCCCTCTGCCACAAGGATTTCAGATTGACGTTGCCCTTCGGCTCGTAATATTTCGGCCTCCTTTTCTCCCTCTGCTACTGTTATGGAGGCCTGTCTTGTCCCTTCGGCCTCGGTAACTTCTGCCCTTCTTAATCTCTCAGCTGCCATCTGACGATTCATTGCCGACTGTATGTCTGTTGCAGGCTCTATTTCTTTTATTTCAACTTGCGTCACTTTAATACCCCAGCGCCCGGTAATCTCATCTAGCTTGACCCTCAATTCATCATTGATTCTCTCCCGCTGAGACAGCACCTCATCAACGGTCATCTCTCCAACCACCGCCCTCAGTATTGTCGTAGCCATTCCAATTACGGCCTGGTGATAATTGATGACCTCCAACACAACCTTCTGGGCCTCGTGTTCAATTGGGCGAAGGAAAACGAGGAAATCTATGTCTAGCGGCGCATTATCACTAGTGATATTGGTTTGGCGAGGTATATCTATTACCTCTTCTCGGAGATCTATTTTAGTGGTGGTTTGAATTGGCCAGACCAAAAATTGTAAACCTGGACCTTTGAGGCCGCTTCTTTCACTAAATTTACCCAAGGTAAATACAGCTAACCTCTCATATTGGCGAACTACTTTAATGTATGGGATCATTTGATACTCCTTAGAATTCTTCTGGTTTTTCAGAGACGATTAATTGGACCCCGTCATAATTGCTAACGACGACCGATCTTCCGGAAGCTATTTTTAGATTCCTTAACGAAGTTGCACTCCACATTTCGGACCCGACTAATACAGTACCATTTGGATTCAAAGTTGACCTTACAATGCCCTCGCTCCCAATCAAGGTGCTGTAGTTGCTTGGGCTACCTCTGGCCATCGAATCCCGCAGGGCTACAATTAAAAATAAAACTAAAACCGATAAAATAAGAATCACCGACCCCAAAAGCCACATACTCAAGCTGAATATATTTCCCTGTAAAGAATTATCTCCGAAATCTCCATATAAAAGAAACCCTCCAAGACCGAAACATATCGTCCCTCCTATTGCAAAAAGACCTATTCCTGCACCTTGTGTTTCAATTACAAAAAGTATTAGCGCTGCCATTACCAATACCATAGCAAACCAATTCACCGGTAATTGACCCATCCCTACAAAAGCTAATGCTGTTGCAAGCAAACCAACGAACCCCCCCACCAAAACCCCAGGATTAACAAATTCAATGGTCAAGGCGATGCTACCAATAGTGAGGAGTATAAAAGTTATATTAGGATCACCGACAGCGTCGAGAAATTTTTCCTTCCAGTTACGTTTACCCTCATATAAATTTAAAGGGACAGTGCTGATAGTCCTTGATCCGGATTTGGTTACCACGGTTTTACCGTCGAGAATAGCCAGTAACTGATCCCTATCTTCCGCAATATAGTCAATTATCCCGGTTTCTAAAGCTTCTTCTGAGCTATACGCTTTGGCACTTAAAACGGTGGCCTCAAGGGCTTTCACGTTTCTACCTCTGGTTTCAGCAATGCTTCTCATGAGGGCCGCTGTGTCTTGAGTCGCCTTACTTGCTAACGTTTTGTTTAAGTCAGACCCATCCAATGAAACTGGGGATGCAGCGCCGATATTAGTAGTGGGAGCCATTGCAGCTATATGGGAGGCAGCAACGAGGAAGGTTCCCGCCGATCCTGCTCTTGCACCAAATGGCGACACGTATGTGATGATTGGCACATCCGAATCTAAAAATGCGGACACTATCCTTCTGGTCGTATTTAACATACCTCCTGGAGTGTTCAGTTCTATAAGAATGCCAGTAGATCCACTAGATCCCGCTTTTGCAATCATTCTTTCCAAATAGTCAGCTGTGGAAGGCTGTATCGGCCCGTTCACCTTTAGCACCATTAAATCATCCTTAGTGGAGGCAAATCCGGTGTAATTACTAAGAAATGCTAATGCGAAGAGGATGGAAATAAAGACATGGGTTGCCAACCGTAATTTACTCATAAATCTCCACTTGGAATGATTTACCATTCGGAACATTTACAACTTCATCTATTTTAGTTTGTCTTCGACCTGAATGCTATTATTGGCCTAAATTGCGAGTTGGTTCTCAATATCCTAGCGCGGTAGTTGGTCTGAATGAGTCTACTCCAGCCCTGAGTAAATTCCTTTCGTAGTCTACCTGAATGGCTGATGGCCTAGCGAAATACCCCGTAGGTGCAGGCTCTTCCTCCAACAGCTCGATATCGTGACCAAGACTGACAAGAGCTTTTATGGTGGATTCAGGCATTCGGCTATCTACATAGGTTTTGCTGCCACTGACATCAATAACGGGTTGGACTATCGCCTCTTGTGGACTCATTCCAAACAGAATGACGTTCAAGACAACTTGGGCATTTCTATTCATGATTCTCCTAGCTCCCGGTGCGCCCTCCA
>VFFY01000081.1 GCA_009392675.1 SAR202 cluster bacterium
ACAGATGTAATTCGCAAATAACATAACCTGACGGTGATAATAAACTGACTATCGGTAACAATAAACTGACTATGAATGATAGAAATAGTCATTCAGCCTCCTGGATCTTATTGGTGGCTTTTGCATGCCTCGGGGTGCCATCGTTTGCGATGGTTTTTGGAGGTCTCCATTTCCATCCAATTTTGGACGCATTCATTTTTGGAATGGGTATTGTGGGCGGCGCATTCTTGATTTCTTGGGCTGCAGAGGCTGCACAGTTAGATATATCGGCATCTTTTGCCATTGCAATACTGGCCTTGATCGCAATTCTTCCAGAGTATGCTGTGGAAGCTGTGCTAGCTTGGGACGCTGGCCAATCATATGACACTGCTACTGCCATAGTAACGCCAGAAATGGAAAGGGTGGCAGCCAATGTGACTGGGGCAAACCGCCTACTAATTGGACTTGGTTGGTCTGCCGTGATCCTAATATTCTGGATCAAAAGAAGGTCCTCATTAAACATGGCAAATACTATGGGGCTTGAAATATTAATGCTATCCGTGGCAACTGCTGTTACTTTTTTAATATTTTTTATGCAGCAGGTACATCTAATAGTTGCTGCTGCCTTGATTGCCTTGTACTTGGTTTATCTTTGGTTAAGTTCAACCAAAGAGTCAGAGGAGCCGGAATTAATGGGCCCCTCCCTAGCGATAGGAGAGCAATCCAAGGTGGTCAGGAGACTCATTGTATTAGGGCTCTTCGCTTATTCGGCCTTTGTTATCCTCGTCGCAGCAGAACCGTTCGTCCATTCCCTTATTGATACTGGCCGTAATTTTGGTATTAGCGACTTCCTCTTGATACAATGGATAGCCCCATTAGCCTCGGAATCGCCTGAAATAATAATAGCTGTCCTATTTAGTCTGAGAGCAAATCCAGTCGCAGGATTAACAACTTTAATATCTGCTGAAGTCAATCAACTCACTTTGTTAGTTGGCAGCATGGTCGGGATTTTCAGTCTATCTGCTGGAGACTTATTAAGCTTCCCGTTGAATAATATGCAATCCGTGGAATTCTTATTAACGGCTGCTGTATCTCTACTGGGAATTATATTGGTTTTGCCCCGAGTTATTGGGTGGAAATCAGGAGTTATCTTGTTAGTAATGTTCCTAGCACACCTACCATTTACCGAAACTGATCAGCGCATGTTATTCACCTACGGGTATATATCAATCGCGGCAGTCTTAATTGGCTACCAGTTATACAAAAAATATTTGTCTAAAAGTTAGTCAGTAAATTAGCCCTGACCCTACTGCCATTTTTGAGGCCGGTTTGATAAATTCCCCAAACCCAATTCACGGCACAAAGATGGAAAAAGATTCTTTGAAGCCCCTAGCCATTCTAACTCTTTAAGGGTTTCAGTAATTTCCAAATCAGTACGAACTGTAGCGATTTCCCGATATAGGCAGGCTTTCTCCCTATTATCCTCAAGGCTCAAACTTAGAGCTGCCGCCCCTCTTACAGAGACATCCCAAAGTTCATAAGTATTTGGTATGTACTCTATGTGAATATACCGGTTAAGAAGAGTAGAACTAGATTTCGCGCCCCATCTTGGAATACCAGGAATATTATCTGCAGTGTCACCGACCAGTCCTAAATAATCGGGTATTGATCTCGGTAAAATACCAAATTTTTCCAGAACACCGGATTCGTTCAGGACAAAATTATTTTTCCTGTCTAGACATACGATTTGATCTCCAGAAACCATTTGACATAAATCCTTGTCGGGGGAACAAATGATTACCTGCTGCACTGTGTCCTGCTTTGAATAGAGTAATGCCGCTGTGGCCAATGCATCGTCGGCTTCATAATCATGCATAGGCCATGACACTATACCAAGCGCATTTACTACCCTCTCAGCTAATGGAAATTGCATTTTCAACTCTAAGGGGGTGTCCGACCCATCCTTGTAGGTTGGTAGCAACTCATTTCTAAAAGACTTAATTGAACTGTCAAAGGCAACTGCTACGTGAGTAACTTCAGGTTGATGTAGTAAAGATACCAAGGTCATTATCAAACCCCTAACAGCTGAAACATGCATTCCGTCAGGTGCTAATCTCTCAGGTTGCCCAAAATGGGATCGAAATAATTCGTATGTTCCGTCGACCAAATGGACTTTCATATCTCACTTCATTTAACGATTTATCATACTCACCTAGTTCTGGGGTTTAACACATCACCCATAGCATCACCAAACAAATTCCAACACAGGACCAATGACCAAGCTACTATACCGGGAGCAATCAGCATCCACGGAACAACTCGAAGCGCACTAATACTACCCGCTTCCAATAACATGGTTCCTAAACTAGGTCGCGGCGGCTGTATCCCCAATCCAAGCCAACTCAAAATAATCTCTGTTCCGATCAAGGTACCCATGCCCATCGAAACCATAACTACGATGGGGCCTATGGCATTGGGTAGGAGATGAATAAATAAAATCCGTGAAGTTGATGCCCCTGTTGCTTGAGCCGATTCGACATATTGTGAGCTCTTCAGTGACAAAACTTGTCCCCGTACTAAGCGAGCCATCCCAACCCAACTAAATGAGACTAAAGCTAACGAGATTACTAAATAGTCAGCGACTCCAGATTTCACTACCCCGTCTAACAAGGTATTATCCTCGATCCAACGAACAACATTTAAAATTCTTGGCTTTAAAGTGGCAGCCAATAAAATAACTAACAAGATATCTGGAAAAGAGGCAAAAAGCTCGCCTATTCTCATTATTATTGAGTCAACCTTGCCTCCATAGTAGCCAGAAATCAATCCAAGGGATACCCCTATCAACAATGCCCCTGTGAGAATCGTTACCAAGGTTATTATCACTGTGTTTTGTATCCCCCAAAGGACTCTCGAAAAAACATCCCTACCTTTCAGATCAGTCCCAGCTATATGTTCCATTGTGGGACCCTTCCTGATCGATTGGTAATCCTGTTCGTTATATCCATAAGGTGCTATCAAGGGTGCAAATATACCCAGAAAATAAATAGTCATGATAACAACCAGACATGCAACTGCTATTTTTTTATGGCACAGCCTGGTGAAAGCTCGAGACAAATGACCTTTATTACTGATGGAGGTATCCATTATGAAAACCTTATGCGTGGATCAATTAGGGAGTAGGCGATGTCAGCTAACAAGTTAGCAAGTACAAAGGCAGTTGATAGTATGAGAGTGAATGCCATTATTACTGGATAGTCTCTGTTAAAAATAGCCTGTATAGCAAAATCTCCTACCCCTGGTATTCCAAGTAATCTTTCAGTTATGAACCCGGTGGTCAACATACCAGCTAAAGAAAAGGACAGGATAGTTACTACAGGGATGATTGCGTTCCTCAAGACATGTCTTATATCAATATATCTTTCACTTAAACCTTTTGCTCTTGCAGTTCTGATGAAATCTTGACCAAATACGTCCAAAGTACTAGCCCGCATCAAACGAGCAAGTCCGGCGACTCCAGGGATTCCCATCGTGATAGCGGGCACTATAATCCTCAAGTCAAAAAATCCTCCCCATCCAGAACATGGCACCAGACTCAATTTCAAACATAAGCCCCATAAAACTATTGGAATGCTCACCATAATGGGTATGGACATTAGAACCAAAGTAGAGGCAACAACAGCGGGATCTAACCAGGTTCCTTGTTTATGGGCTATCCAAAATCCCAAAGGTAACCCAATAGACAAACTGACAAACATCGCAGCGAGGTTAACTTGAAAAGAAACCCACATCTTAGAGACCAATAAGGAGCCTACAGATCGGCCCCGATATCTAAGACTTTCCCCGAAGTCTCCCCTAATGGCCCCAGATACGTAGTCAGCGTACTGGACCATAACCGGCCTATCCAGACCCAATGAAGATCTTAGCCTTTCTGCGGTCGCCTCGTCATATTTAGTCCCCAACATCACCCTCACGGGATCACCAGGCCCATAGGTTCCGAGAGTGAAGGTAACTGCCGATACCATTAATAATAGTACCGGCAACCATAATAACCTTCTAGTTATATATATCCACATATGCCTCTAAACTTATTCTGAATTTGCTATAGCATAAACGACATCAAAAAATTGTAAATAATTTACGTACGATCAATGACAAATTTAATCTTGTATATAAACATATCGCATCTTGGATATCGTCATTGGGGTCAGCTCATACCCTTTCACGTACGGTTTTATTAAAACGTGTCGTTCTCCTGCAAACCACAAAGGAACCCAAGCAGCATCATTAACAATAATTTCCTCTGCCTCTTGGTAAAGATTTATGCGCTTCATTAAGTCTGTCTCAACCCTAGCATCCTGGAGCAAAATATCGGCCTTCTGGCTAGAGTATGAGCCGTGGTTATTTTCACTCTCTGAATGAAATAATATATCCAAGAAATCTTGGGGGTCGGGATAATCAGCCTCCCACCCCAAACCACCAAAAGCTTGGAATTTTTTCTCATCCAAATCTTTAAGATATGTAGCCCATTCAACTTGCTGTATCTCTACCTCAACACCCAAGGTTTCCAGCCACATGTTTATTATTACCTCCAGATCTAATCCGGGAGTACCCCCTGTACCAGGGACAGTTATTACAATTCTAGGCCTATTTGCTGGATCAGCATATTTTGATTCGGACAAAAGTTTTTTGGCTAAAACAGGATCGTGCCGAAGACCCTCAAGCCGTTCATTGAACCCAGGGAAGCCCGGTGGCAATATTCCATAAGCAGGAACAACTAAATCTGAATACACTTCCTTTGCTATCAATTCCTTGTCTATCGCATGGTTTAACGCACGACGAAATTTAAAGTCATCAAAAGGAGGTTCTTGTACATTAAATCCTATGTAGTTAACTGAATATCCGGGGTCGGCGACAACCAGATCTCCATTAAGTGGATCAGCTGGATCTTTAATCCTCTCCAGATCAAAAAGCCCAACTCCTGTAATATCAATCTCATCATTTTCATACATGGCCATTGAGGAACCGCCGGCCAAATTCATCTGTATCTTTGCTAGTTTCGCTTTATCGAGGTGGTACAGGTCGTTTCGTTCCAGTATGATCCTTTCTCCAATTTTGTAATCGGACAATTTAAATGGCCCAGTCCCATTAGGACTATCGGTCCAGTTAAGACCTCCTTCCGATACATTATTCCTGTCAACAACGTATGCCGTAGGATAGGTAAGTTTAGCTAAAAAATATGCCTTTGGAGAATCTATCTCTATTCTTAATGTCCTGTCGTCAACCACTTTGACGCCACTTATCTGAGAACTTCTGCCTTCCAACACATCGTCTACTCCCACTATGTCGCCCAGATATGTTTTGGCCGTAGGGGAAGCAGTATCTGGGTTTACAGCACGTTCCAAAGACCACTTAAAATCCTCTGCCGTCACTTTAGTCCCATCATGAAACACAGCATTATCACGGATTTTAAATATATAAGTAAGACCGTCATTTGAGATGTCCCAGCTATCTGCGAGATCGGGAATCAATCGCAAGTTGATATCAAACCCTACTAACCCGCTAAATATTTCCACGACAACGCCTGCAGATGTGGTATCTGAAGTGAGGTGAGGGTCCAGTGTTGGCGGATCAGACCAAAGGCGATTAAATACACCAACTGGAGCTTCGGACACATCAGCTAAGGTTTTTACCTCAGTTTTCGCGTCCGCACTTTTCTCCATTGTGGGTTCTAGTATCGAATCTCCCGCTCTAGAGGTTTCAGTGGCTGAGTCCAAGTTTCCCGAATCACCAACAGCCTTTCCTATGGCTGTCTGACCACACGCGATCGATCCGATCAAAAGTATCGTCATTAAAAAAACGAGTGTAAAACGGTTAATCATATACACCTCAAAAGCATTTTAGCCTTAAACAAAAAAACAGGTCTCTTTAATAATAGTGATCTTTCCCGAGTATTAACAACGGCAATTTCACTTAGGTATTATCACCTTACCGGAAAATTTGAGCAGTTAAGGGGTTACTCAGAACCCATTTGGAAGGCCAAATATGCTTTTATAAAAACATCCAAATTGCCATCCAAAACTTCATCTGTGGCCGAAGTTTCTACATTGGTTCGATGATCCTTAACCATCTGATATGGATGCAATACATAGCTACGAATTTGATTACCCCACTCCGCAGAAACATGATCACCTTTCAAATCCGACATTTCTTTATCTTTTCTCTTTCTTTCTAACTCCGCCAAGCGAGAGGCTAATATTCTCATAGCTATTTCCCTGTTTTGGCGTTGAGATCTTTCATTTTGACATGTTACAACTATGCCGGTAGGTTCATGAGTGATTCGTATAGCTGTTGAGTTCTTCTGAACATTCTGCCCACCATGACCCCCAGCTCTAAATACATCCACCCTCAAATCATCTGTATTAATTTCGACATCGGTACCTTCATCCATTTTTGGGATAACTTCTGCAAGAGCAAATGACGTGTGCCTAGCGTGGTTGTTATCAAATGGGGAAATCCGAACGAGCCTATGAACTCCTTTTTCTGCTTTAAGGTGCCCGTATGCATAGTGACCAGTTATTTGTACCACCACACTTTTTATACCAGATTCTTCCCCGTGAGAAACATCTAAAACTTCACAACCGAACCCCTTCCGATCACACCATCTGGTATACATACGGGTCAACATAGAAGCCCAATCTTGAGAATCAACCCCTCCTGCTCCCGCATGCAAAGCTAATATGGCATCTCGTTGATCATGTTCACCTGACAGGGTAAGGGTAAATTCCTCCTCTTCAACCTTTTTTTCTATTTGTCCGGTTTCCAAGCGAATCTCATCCAGAAAGCTTAAATCATTCTCTAATTTTGCTAGTTCCAGCAATTCTAGATTCGTCACTATTTGTTCTTGAAGCCCTTTCCACACAGCAATCTGATTATTTAATGTTGCCAATGTTTTCATTTTGGACTGGGCATTGGCAGAATCTCCCCAAAAATTTGGAGCTATCGATTCTTCTTCCAATTCTTTTATTTTTCGTTCCTTTGAAGGAAGGTCAAAGACGCACCAATAAGTCAGAAACCTTTTCTCTCAGGTCGAACAAAGCAGTTTTCAACTCTTGCACCAGGGGTTCCTCCAAACAGCTCTTGAAAAGCACATGTGAGCACTAGAAGCTAATTATACCAAGCAGTTCGGTCCGATTATTTAATTTAGACACTACCAATGCCACCCAAAGTTACTAGATTGACAAATAAGAATCCACATCCAATACCCATCCTCTTTTCATAGACCTACGTTCATCAGAAACACCAGGTAGGCTTATTGTTTCCAGCAAAGTTCGAGGGTTGGGGCCTCTTAATATTAGTTGCCACCTGTATTTACCTCTAACTCGACTTGGAAAAGCCTGAGTGGGACCAAGAATTTCAGTATCCGACAAGCCCCATACCTGTTTTTGTTCTTCCAATAGCTTCGCTAGCTGCTTAGCCTCTCTATGCCCCGAAATGTCATCCACATCTTGTCTAAGTAATCTAATTATTTTGCTATAAGGAGGCTGAACATGATTGCGCCTATTTATAGATTCTATATCAAAAAAAGACTGGTAATTTTGGGTAGCGGCAGTTTTTATTGCGTAATGGTCTGGCTGGTATGTTTGAATAATAACTTTGCCTTCCTCCACTCCTCTCCCTGCCCTGCCAGCCACTTGGCACAAAGTTTGAAAAACCCGCTCCGATGCTCTGAAATCCGGCAACCCAAGCCCGACGTCAGCTGATACAACACCTACTAACGTCACGTTAGGCAAATGATGCCCTTTTGATATTAACTGTGTCCCAACAACGATTTGAGATCGTCCTGATCTGAACCTATCCAAAAGTTCCCCATAATGAGAATGTTTGGTTATAGCATCACTGTCCCATCTATCTATAACCACATCAGGGTACAAATTATTAAGTTTTTCGGTCACAAGTTGGGTCCCCACACCGTACTTTCCAACAGAATCACTACCACACTCTAGACAGGTTTCAATATTCTTTCTCCTTTGGGCACAGTAGTGGCAAATTAGCAATTTGGACTCGGCATGAAATGTGAGGGAAACATCACAATTTTTACACTTAGCTACGTACCCACAGCTATTACATTGAACAAAGGAAGAGAAACCTCTTCTGTTTAAAAAAAGAATGGCTTGGTTCCCATTATTGATGGCCCTTTCTAACTCGGCTACCAATTGCCTGCTAAAAATGTCATTATTACCACTCTTTAACTCAGCCCTCATATCCACAATATTGACCTCAGCAAGCAGCCTCTCATCTCTACTTGAACTGCTATTCACAGTATCGGGTCTATATCTATGATTTAATTCTACAAGGCGATATCTTCCCCGCTTGGCTCGCTGATAAGATTCAATATCTGGGGAAGCTGAACCTAAAATCACAGTGGCTGATGTTATTCCCGCTAATTGCATCGCAACATCTCTAGCGTGATACCTTGGCACTCCGTCATTCTGTTTATAAGTCCATTCATGTTCCTCATCAATTATGATCAACCCTAAGTTATTCAAGGGGGCAAATATGGAACTTCTTGATCCAATCACCACCTGATATTCATTGGCTTTGATCTTCCTCCACTGATCAAACCGTTCCCCTATTGTTAATCCACTATGTAAAACTGCTATTTTTCCTGGAAATCTTGAAGAAAACCGTTCTATGGTTTGAGGAGTCAGGGCAATTTCTGGAACAAGTACCAAGGAATTTTTCCCTCGGGAAATGCACAAGGACACAGCTTCTAGATACACTTCAGTCTTACCACTGCCAGTGACACCATGGAGAAGTACAGCCCTGGTCTTAATCGAAGGCTTCTCTATCAACTCAGATATTTGTTCTAAAGCGTACATTTGTGAATCTGAAAGATTCACGGGCTGGGCAGGTGCATACAATTTACCGTTGAGAGGATCCCTCTCGATTTCGAATTGCTCTTGGTGCAAATAACCCTTGGATATCAATGAATTAATACAAGAAGAACCGAATTTGCTCCTCAGCGTAGCAATTCTATGAATTAAATCTTCTTCATTGGTTAGGTAAGTTAGAGCAACTAATTGCTTTGGGGCTTTTAGTAGTTTTCCCTCTATTAAAGCTGATTTGCCGGATTTAGTTACCTTACCTAACTTTTCATATTTCACCCGAACTTTAACTGAGGATTCTTTTATAGTCCGCACCACTACCTGTTTTTCAATAAGCCGGCTAACTGACCCCCGGGCTCTTTCACCGAAATGGGCAATCACCTTCTCCAGTTGTGCAGATTTCCTAGAGAACACATATTTCAAAATTGAAGTTTGAAATTCCCCGAATTTAAGTTCCGATATCTCGGATCCACTGGCCACAGACAGCCAGACAGATTTACGTTTCCTTGCGCCTGGTGGAAACATTAGAGAAGAGGCCTGGAATAAAGTACAAAAATAATGTTGGCTGACCCAACGGGCTAACTCCAATTGGATCGGGCCAATTAAAGGATTGCTGTCTGTGAGTTCCAATACATCACGGACCAAATCCAAATCAGATGTGTCTGAAGCACCGAAAACTATACCTTGTTTGGTCTGATTACCGAAAGGCACAATTACAGAGTGACCTAACTCCAAGGAGAGCCCTGGTGGCATCGAGTAAGTAAAAGTTCTATTTCCAGAACCTGGTGAATCAACTGCTACTTCGACAAATTTCAAAACACCCAACCTCGTTAACTAACTAAGGTCATTTGTCCCGAAGTATACAATTATAAGAAATGGGAAACCGAGATTTTGATTTAGAAAATCAAGACCTTCTGTCTTCCTTAATTCTGGCAGCCCTACCAGATAGGCCTCTCAAGTAATACAGTCTAGCCCTTCTGACTTTTCCTTTTCTCGTAACCTTGACAGATTCAACGTTTGGAGAGCACTTAAGAAAAGTTCGTTCCACACCAACTTGATTGGTAATCCTACGGACTGTGAATGTCTCTCCTCTTCCATTTCCTCTAGCCCTTAGAACAACACCTTCAAAGGCTTGCGTCCTAATCCTTTCCCCTTCAACCACACGCACGTTAACAACAACAGTATCTCCAGGACCAAATTCTTCAATGTTTGGATTTTTTTCTACTGGTATCAGATTATGAGCATCCATTTTCCGTGTCCCAACATGTTTTTTAAGTTCGTTAGCTCGAGAATAAAATAGTTCAGAAGCGAATCACAAGGGTAAAATTGTACTTTGATATTTGCTACAAAGGCAATAGTTTGAATACGCATTTAGCTTGTATTTATCCCGAAGAAAATTATTTAGAACCAATATCACAGTATTTGATAGAATTAAAGGCGTTGATACCGATGCAATTCATTCACAATGTGGGGAGGAGATAATGCCTTTCAGATTTGGCCCCATGGAACTTATAATCGTTTTGGTGGTTGTACTAATAATATTTGGTGTTGGTAGGTTGCCTGAGATTGGGGGAGCTATGGGAAAAGCTCTCAAGGAATTCAGGTCTACTCAAAAAGATATCACCGAAGAAGATTCAACGACTAAAAAGGAATAATCTGAGTCATATATCATGGCGCAAATATTTAATGCATTCAGGCGATGAAAGCCCAAATGTACCGGAATTATGAATTACCACTGAACTCAATTCTATTCAAAATCATCTAGAGATTCGCGACCTCTCATCTTCGCCCCCAATTTAGACAAAATTATCCCTACTTCATACAAAACTAAAACCGGAATCGCTACAAAGGTCTGGTTTATAGGGTCCAATGTAGGTGTGATTAGAGCCCCTAAAACAAATGCAAGCACAATTGCCCATTTCCGATTCCTCGATAAAAACGCTGGTCGTACTACGCCTATCCTAGATAGGAAAAACAACACGATAGGTAGCTCAAATATCACCCCCATCCAGAATAAGAGAGAAAGCATCAAGTTCACATAGTTGCCAATCCTAATCATTGGAGTAGCAACATCACTGCCGAAAGTAATAAGAAATTTAACCGCCGGTGGAAACAGCACAAAATAACCAAACCCAGCACCAAGCAAAAAAATAATGACGCTAACAGGCATCAATATGTATAAATATCTTTTTTCAGTGGGATTTAGGCCCGGTGAAACGAACATTACCAGCTGCCACAAAAGAAAGGGCAATGAGACAAAAATTCCGGCAAGAAGCGACGCTTTCATAGCTATGCCTATAAACTCGGTCAAATCAGTGTATACGGGCTTTTGGTTAGGAACACCAGGGAACCCACTGGCCGGTTCCATCAACAAACGAAGAATTTGCTGATGAAATATGAAAGCAACCACAGTGCAGATTACAACAACAATTGCAGCCCATGTGAGACGCCTTCGAAGCTCATCAAGGTGAGCGCCTAAAGACTGTGAATCATCCGTCAATAGACATCACTCCCTTGGACTTTTATCAGATTCATCCTCAGTGCCTATATTTTTGTTATTTGTCTCTTCATCACCCAACAGTTCTGGCGGTTCAAATGGGGAATTTTTTTTCCTCCGAGATTGAAAAGGTATGGGAGATGCCGTATTTTGGTCCAGATAGACTTGTGAACTATTGCCCTCAGATTTGGCTTCATGGATATCGTTATGTTTGGTGGTGGCAGAGTTATCCACATCAATATGGGGAATTTTTTCTGCAAATCTCTTAGCCTCCGAAATCAAGTCTCCCAGCATTCGTGCTCCAGAAATCATTTTTTGTGGACCAAGCAACAGAAAAGAGATTAATAAAATAACCAAAATTTCCATGCTTCCCAT
>VFFY01000082.1 GCA_009392675.1 SAR202 cluster bacterium
AGTAACGCCGGTGTTCGTGGTGAATGGGGCGATTTCGGCGAGGCTAACTACAGGGAATATTTAGATACAGTAAATGAGGAGCTCTTGATCATTCCCATGATTGAGACTCAACAGGCAATAGATAATATAGATGAGATCCTCAGTGTCCCAGGGATAGATGTCCTTTTGATTGGACCATCAGATTTGTCAATTGAACTTAATGTTCCTCTGGATTACCCAAGCGATACTTATCAAGCAGGATTGGATAAGATTGCGGAAGCCTGTAAAAGACACGGTGTCGTTCCTGGCATGTATTTCATACCTCCCACAATGGATCCTAATTTTTATGTAGAGAAAGGATTCAAATTCTTCACAATGCCATGGGCATCCTGGGCCTTGAAAGGGATAGGGAATGGACTTGGTGCGATAAACCGAGATTAAACCCAAACTTGCTGCCTTTTGAAGGGCAGATTGGCAAAGGAATTGAGTCGTTGCAGGATTAGTGGACTTCCTGCGACGGCTTTTCTTAGTAAACGACCGGATATAAAAAATAACCTGTGGAATTAATCGTTTTCAAGATTACAGACTTCAGTATTGTTCCTTTTTCAGAACGATTTTGGTTTCTATATTCCTGGTTTTTTTAACCGGTTCGGCAAGTTGGATTAATAGAAAGATATGAATGTTGTGGATGTAAGCCACCCTTTAGGGCAAAAAATAAATGTAATTGGCGGCGGAGGAAAGACAACTCTTGCCAAAGCCCTATCTGCTAAATATTCCTACAAAAATGTAGAGTTAGACTATCTTCATTTTTTACCCAACTGGGTGGAAAGGGAACCAGAGGATTTCCGGAAAATCGTAGCGATGGCCCTAAAAGATTCTGGGGATAAATGGGTCGTAGATGGGAATTATAAAGCGAAATTACAGGATTATATTTCCTCAAGAGCTGACATGATAATCTGGCTGGATTTGCCTTGGCTCTTAATTTTTCGGCGAATACTTTTAAGATCGTTTAAGAGATTAATAGACAAAACTCAGGTTTGTGGTGATAACACAGAAACCTGGCGGCTTTTTTTTAGCAGAAACGCTCTATGGTGGTGGTATATAGTGAACCGAAGGGAGATCTCAGCACGTGAGGCGGAGTTTTCTGAATACATACCCCAAAATACCCCAGTAATTCGCATAAAAAATGCCAAGGAGTTAAATGCATTTTACCGGTACTGGTTGAGCAAATAATCCCTTCGTATTGTGACAATCAATAAGTTAGTAATTGAATAAGGAGAATCGGGATGAAAATAGGACTTTTTATCGGTGGGGCCGGATCGGCAGGAACCCTGCAAGGGCAAATTAGCCAAATCGTTGAAGCTGAGAAAGCTGGCTTCGACAGTCTGTGGGCCGCCCATATAATGGATATTGACGTTATGACCATGCTAAGCATGGCGGCTGAGCAGACGACCCGCATTGAAATAGGTACGGCCGTAACGCCTACATTTTTGAGGCACCCTATAGCGATGGCGCAACAGGCCCTCACTGTACAAAAAGTGGCGAATGGAAGATTTACATTAGGATTAGGTGTTAACCACAAACCGGTGGTAGAAGGTCGTCTAGGTATGAAGTTTCACAGGCCCTGGAGACATATGTTTGAGTACCTAAACATTGTCCACTCGTTAACCAGAGAAGGGAAAGTCGATTACGAAGGGGAAATATTCAGTGCCAACACGCAGTTTACTATGTCATCACTTCCTGAAATTCCGGTTCTGTTGGCTGCATTAGGTCCAAGAATGCTCAACACTGCCGGAGAGCTGGCGGATGGAACGATAACTTGGATGACTGGCACAGAAACTCTTAAACGGTATATTGTTCCTACAATTAACGATGCAGCACATAAGGTAGGAAGGGAAAAGCCGAGAGTAGTCGCTGCTGTTCCTTTATCAATTACGGATGATCGTGATTCAGCCTTTGAACAGGCTGATAAATATTTTGGTGGGTATGGGCAGTTACCCAGCTATAGGGCGATGCTAGACAGAGAAGGTGTTGAAAGTTCCGCAGAAATGGCACTTATTGGCAATGAAAAAGAAGTTGAAGTTATGTTGAAAGGCTATTCTGAGGCAGGGGCCACTGATATTGCGGTGCAAATATTTCCTACCGGACGAGAGGCTGATTCTTCCTTGAATAGAAGTATGGTATTTCTGAGTGGTCTGGTAGGAAAACTTTAAAAGACAACTTGGTGTATCGATACCTTATTTTATGGAGTTCTTTAACCTAAATTAGGTATAAACACCCTATTCAAAAAACTATTTTGGCGATAAAATTCCCGGAGGCTTTGATTATTGTTAGTTAATACATATGAGTGGTGTCGTAATTTCATGAATACTAAACCTAAAATAGCAGTTAGGGCGTTAATATTTTTAGCCATCTCGATTTCCCTCTTTGCTTTAATGGCCTGTGATACCGCTATTGGTAGGGCCATTGGTATCGATGGTGATGGTGGTGAAATTGAAGTTCCGTCTACCCCAGAGGTCGGGGTGGTTTACACAGTGTCTGGAGAGCTC
>VFFY01000083.1 GCA_009392675.1 SAR202 cluster bacterium
AGTATAAAATTCTACCACAGTTGGCCACTCCACACCCGGTATATATCTATTTTATATAAATAAAGAGTATTAATGGAGCACCAATTATGCTGAATCGTGTCTGAATTTATAGTACTTTATACCCTGTTGCCTGGACAGACATTATCTTATTCTCGTCCCATGGGTGAGCCTTGGCTACTTCCTCATTGATATCAGCTCCCCAGCCGGGTTTATTAGGAACTGTCATATACCCGTCTAGTAATTCTGGGGTGGAAGTGGTCAATTCATCCTTCCATGGAACATCGTCAATGTCTATTTCCATTATCCGAACATTGGGTAATGAAGCACACAGTGAGGCACTTACAAATGTAGATAGATGGCTATAATAATTGTGAGGGGCCATATTATGTTGAAATACCTCGGCTAGGTCTCCAACCTTTTTGGACTGACTGAAACCATTCCACGGAACATCGATCATAAACATATCCGCGGAGTGATTTTCAAAATAAGGGAGGTAATCGCTCATGTAAAACAGGTTTTCTCCAGTACAAATCCGAGTATCAGTAGAGTCTTTAATCTGTCTTAGACTCAAAGGATCATACATATCGATTTCTAGCCATAACATGTCAAATTTCTCAAGCACTTTAGCAATTCTTAAACAAGCTTCTGTTTTGAAATGAAAATTTAAATCCAAATTGATATCTATATCATCGCCAACCGCATCTCTAAAAGTACCAATGAGGGTTTCTATATGGGGAATTAGCCATTTTGGAGCTATTTGATCTGTACTGCCAGCCCCGCCAAAAGAACCCCCTCCGAATGTTGCATTCTGTCCAGGGAGCAAAAGGTTAGTTTTAAGAGCCGTAAACCCTTTACTTTTAACTTCTTTACCCAACCTAGTAACATCTTCCCAGCTTTCTATAGGCGGGGTACCTAGAATATCCGTATGCCTAATCCTGCTGGAACCACAATGAGACCAATAAACTCTCACTTTGTCTCTAGTTGGTCCGCCGAATAGCTCGGCCACAGATATATTTAATGATTTAGCTTTAATATCAATAAAAGCGCAATCCAGCCCTGCTAAGGCCTTGGCAGCTATCCCGCCTTTACTAGCTCTTGTCCCTATATACATTTCTTGAAATCTCATTTCAAAGGCACATGGGTCTTTGCCAATTAAAACAGGTTTCAGGTCCCTGATAACACCTTCAATCCCGTGCGGTAATTTTCCATCGCTACATTCTCCCCAACCAGTAATACCTTCATCAGTTTCAACTTTAACAAAGGTCCAGGGCCGCCAACCGGCATCCACTATCAAAGTGTCTATATTGGTTATTTTCATTAAATTTCCCCCTGATTAGCATCATTTTTTATAAATTTAACAAATTTGTCGACGGAAATGCATTTCCGTCTGTTTAGCACCCGCTTTCCCTACTCCGAAGTGCGACATTTTGATGAGATAGTTCGCTGCCACATTCAGTACAAAATCGTTCCGGATTTTGCAAACTCATTCCACAGGCAGAACACACATTTCCAAAATTTGATCCCCGGTGTCGTTTGCCGTTCAAAAATAGGCCTATAAAAGTAGCACGTACAAAATACTGATAAGTTACTAAGCAAACCCCGGCAGTAAAACTTGTTGCTATGACAAATTTAATTTCTGGGTATATTGGCCACGCAAACATGAAGAATGTCGTAAATGCGACGATAGGCAAATGAATCAGATACATCCAATATGAACCATCTGAAATAAATCGGGAAAAACGATTATAAGAACCAAATTTGTCTTCCGCTAGACCAATGAATCCAATTGAAAACAAGACGCCACCGATAATTTCCATACTATACCGTGTCAGTACAAATAGACTTACATCCGAAGGTCGGTTTTCTCTTATCTCCGTTTGATAAATCACCTCAGTTATATCTTTCACTCCTCTTATATCCAACGCTATATACAAAGAAAAGATGAGAATAGCGATTAATAAATAGTATTTCCATTCCTTTCTTATAAAAGAAAACAAAGAGGGGTTTTTATATAGGCTAAAGCCAAAAAGGAAATATAACCCACTACCGAAGGGATTTATTATTAGCTCTCCTCCTGCCCATAAATTAATGATTCCGCATGCGAGCATAAATCCGATTGGGAATTTAGATTTAAAAATAATTACGGCTATAACATTTTTAAGTTTATAAAGAAATAAGGTTAATACCTCCATCCCGCTGCCGTTTAGTAGGCGCAACAAAGCAACAAAGGATTTGCGGGGAATTCGAAATAGGATCGAAAATAAGACAAATATTAAGAGGTGCCATAAAAACCACAAATGGAAAGGCTGACCTGTATTCGAGTAGGAAAAGTAAAATTCCCCGGTTCGTCCATATTTCCAAATCCAAGGTAGCGTCAGACCCATAACAGGAAAAAATACCGCGATCGGTAGCCCAACTCGCAAAACCCGGTTATTACACCAGAACATCCAGGACTTATGAGTAATAATCAAATTAGCAAAAAACCCAGCTAACATGAAAAACAATGGCATCCGCCACATATGGATGAATTCAAAAACAATCTTTATCGAGTATGAAGAGCTATTATCGGAAGGCCAAATGGATGACGGCATACCCGGAATGTATGGAAGGGCAGCGTGCAGGACTATTCCCAAAACCATGGCAGTGCCCCTCAAGGCATCTAGTCCATGATACCGGGGCATTGAAGTGTTCATGTGTGATCTTCAGAGCCGATCACTTTATTTTATGGAAGGAGGTTCAAAGGCAAAATTACCAGATTGCCCTCCTGATTTGGTAGCCAGCCATACCCTGAAATTCATACTTCTATCAACAGCTTTACACATATCATAGATCGTGAGTGCGGTTATAGAAGCTCCTGTCAATGCTTCCATCTCAACCCCCGTTTTACCGTTAGTTTTAACGATAGATGCGATTTTAACCCTCTTATTTTCTTCATCTAATTGGATATCTACCTTTACCTGGCTGATTGGTAAAGGATGACATAGTGGTATCAATTTGGAGGTCTCCTTAGCAGCCATTATGCCCGCGATACGGGCCGTGGCTATCACATCTCCTTTATCAAAAGAATTATCCCGAATCAGAGCGATGGTTTCTCTCTCCATATATACTTCGGCTTTCGCCTCAGCAATTCTCTCGGTGCTTGGCTTTGATCCTACATCAACCATATTCGCAGCGCCGGTTTCATTAACATGAGTTAATCTTTTTTCTCTAGACACTTTTGGCTCCTCTGATGTAAATATTATGCTGCTATCTTTCCTTAGCCACCTTTGAGGCTTCCTCATACGCCAATTGATCGGCTTCTTCATTAAAACGATCACCAGAATGACCTTTCACCCATTCCCATTCAACATTTCTCGCTCCTACCTCGTTATCTAACAAGGGCCATAAATCTTGATTTTTCTTTCTCTTCCAATTCTTTGTCATGGTATTTATGACGTACGTTGAATCAGAAAAAATTCTCACATCGACATTTCTAGGAATAGTTCTCAATGCTTCAAGCACCGCCGTGATCTCCATTCTGTTATTGGTGGTATTTTCTTCCGCTCCATGAAGTTGTTTCTTTTCTCCGTTTTCAAAAATGACGGCCCCCCAGCCACCAGGACCAGGATTCCCCAAGCATGCGCCATCGGTATATATTACTATCCGGGTTTCTCCTGCGTTTTTACTATCCTCCAATGTGATACATCTCTACCTTTTTTCTTTTTCCTGTTTCTTCAGATCGTTCTTCGGAATATCGATCCTCTCTCTTACCCCAGATCCCAATGATGGTGTTTTTGATTTCATCATCAGTGGATCCGTTTCGTAACCATTTCCTTAGATCAGTTCCTGATTCTGCAAAAAGGCAGGTGACGGCTTTTCCTTCCGGAGACAATCGCATTCGTGAGCAGTCTCCACAAAATGGTTGGGATACTGAGGAGATAACACCAAATTCTCCTTGCCCATCCTTATAGCGATATCTTTTTGCGACTTCCCCAGGGTAAGTGGGACCTACCGGATCAGCCGGAAATGTTTGTCTTATTAGCTCAACAATTTCATTAGCAGGGACAACCTGCTCTAGCTTCCAATCATTCAACGTCCCAACATCCATATATTCGATAAACCGAGGAATATGCCCATTAATCTTGCACCACTCAGCCAAACCCACAACAGTGTGATTATTGACTCCTTTTTGGACAACAGCGTTAATTTTGATTGGGTGCAAACCAGCTTCTTTCGCTGCCTTTATTCCATCTAGAACACGAGCCGTGCTAAATCCTCTTCCATTCATCTTCTGAAAAATATCATCTTCGAGGGAATCAAGGCTTACAGTTATCCGTTGCAACCCTGCGTCTTTCAATCTTTGTGCATACCCGGATAGCAAATAGGCATTTGTCGTCATAGCTAAATCTTCAACCCCATCCACAGCTGCGATCATACCTACCAATTCCTCTATGTTTTGACGTACAAGAGGCTCTCCACCGGTGATTCTCACCTTTGTCACGCCTAGCCCAACAGCAATATTTACTATGCGAGTGATTTCCTCGAAAGTTAGCAGGTCTGCCCTGGGAAGAAATTCATACCGCTCTCCAAAAATTTCAGCCGGCATACAGTAAGGACATCGAAAGTTACAACGATCTGTTACAGAGATTCTTAAATCTCGAAGTGGTCGGTTGAATGTGTCAAATATCGGAATGTTTTCCATTTTTTAGTCTCCCCGAAGACTAAATACATTTTCTTCCATATACGTTATGGCCTCTCTCATGGCTTCTCCCCTGTGACTAACGGATTCTTTCTCTTGTGAGGTCAATTCTGCCAAGGTCCTGTTCTTTTCAGGAAAGAAAAATATGGGATCATATCCAAATCCATTCCTTCCTTTCGCGTTCCTCGTAATCCTGCCTTCAATTTTACCCTCAAATGTCACCACAGTATCATCAATAGGGTTCCATAGAGCAACAACACATCGAAACCTAGCTGTTAGTTCGTCTTCTGGTATCCCATCTAGATTTGATAACAACAGTTGATTCCTGTCAGTGTCATTCTTGCCCTCACCACCGTAGCGGGCAGAATAAATTCCTGGTACCCCACCTAACGCATCTACTTCTATGCCGGAATCATCGGCGAGAGTCAATCTGCCGGCTAATTTGCCATAGCTCTCGGCTTTCAATATGGCATTTTCTTTAAAAGTTATTCCTGTTTCCTCCACTTCTTCAAACACTTGGATCTGTTTAAGAGAAAGCGGCTTATAGGCGCTATTAGATAACATTTTTGTCATCTCATCCATCTTTCCAGAATTG
>VFFY01000084.1 GCA_009392675.1 SAR202 cluster bacterium
ACTTCCGAGGGTGTTCCTGTAATGGGTATGGTTAACATATTTTTTGGCTCCTTCTTTACTCAAGACGCAGTATATACTCAATGGTGCAGGCATAACGCCCTAAGAGTACAATTAATTTAATGCTCAAATCCCTATACTCTTCCTCTAACTATAAATGGCTGGTTTTCTCGGCAATTGGGTTGGGCTCACTAACTAATGTGATTCACCATGGGAGTATTAGCATTGCCTTACCTACGATCGCCAGAGAATTTGACGTATCCTTAACTACGATTCAGTGGGTGGTTTTGGCTGAATCCTTAACCATCAGTGCGCTGTTATTACCAATGGGCCGTCTATCAGATATTATCGGCAGAAAACCAATGTATTTATTAGGTGTTGCCCTATTTGGTGTGATGGCCCTATTTTCAGGCAGTTCCCCGGCTATTGCCCGGTCCCTCGGGTATGCTCGTCCCATAATGTTGATGATCCCTTTTCGTATTTTTCAAGGGGTTGGAGCAGCAATGACCCAGGCCAACGGATTAGCAATGGTGACCTCTGCATTCTCAGACCGAGAGCGGGGGAAAGGATTGGGGGCTCATGGCAGTATTATTGGCACGGGGGGCATAATTGGGCCCATTGTAGGGGGATTTCTAGTAACCTACGCTAGCTGGCATTGGATTTTTTGGATTAATGTACCATTGTGTGCCGTCACATTTTTAGGTACGGCGCTTTTATTGGATTCATCGAGATTTCGAGGGGCCACTCAAGGAGATAAAAGCTTTGATTGGCTGGGGGCGACTTTATCTTCTTCCACACTCCTTGTATTCCTTCTCACTTTATCAAATGGGGCTGAGTTGGGATGGTTCTCTCTGACTATCATTGCAGGTTTCCTGACCTTTATTGGCCTAATTACAACTTTTATTTGGTGGGAATTAAAATCACCCTCACCCATGCTGGACTTGTCTTTATTCCGTAGTAGACTATTTTCAGTGGGAATTGGCTCTAGCTACATCTCCTTCTTGGGGGTCACGTCCTTTCGATTTCTAATTACGTTTTACCTTCAAGCCGCTTTAAGGCTAACCCCGGCACAAATTTCATGGGTGCTCATTCCAAATGCTATAAGTCGCATCATCTTAGGTCCACTAAGTGGCAACCTATCTGATAAATATGGTACTAAGCCTTTCACCACCTTTGGATTATTACTTGCAGGGTGTGGATTATTACTGATGGCTTTTATGGCTGATAGTACCCCAATTTGGTTTGTCATTTTATCCATTGTGATTATGAGCTCAGGGTCCGGAATGTTTATGTCTCCCAATAGCGCTGCCATCTTCTCTTCTGCTACTGGAAATAAATACGGTGTTACATCTGCCTTGGTCAATCTCGCTCGAAACTCAGGTAACGTGACAGGTATCGCCATTGCTACAGCAATAGTTAGTGGAACAATGCTTTCTGCTGGTTTTTCTTCAAATGTAGAAGAGGTCATGATAGCTGAGACCGGGAGCACCATCTTGCGCACTTTTATATCGGGAATGCGATCAGTCTTTCTTCTCATGGCTATTCTCCAATTTATGTCATCGATCGCTCATTTAACGACATCAAGGACACCACTCTCAGAAGCTTAATTCATGAATTCAATATGGATTGACAGGGAGTATGGCTTATTCTTATCATAAATAGGTTAATTAGCTATAAAAATAATGTATATATATGTCATATTGGTTTAATATGACTTTGAACGAACCTTGAGGGGGTATAGCCATGGTCACCAACGAACTCATGACTACCAAAGAATTAGCAGAATACTTACAATTGGATAGAATGACTATTTATAAGTTGTTAAAGGCTGGTGATATTCCAGCAAACAGGGTAGGTCATCAATGGAGATTTTTCCGATCTGATATTGATGAATGGATTCGTTCAAAAAAGGTTGATTTGGACACAATTCAAATCTAGGGCGGTAAGTTTCTTAGTTTATACTTTTTCTTTTGGCTGATAATGCAACCAAGAGGATGTGCTTTCGGAGGTTCGAAGCCATGAATTTACAAATGCCCCTTTCTCATCTTCTATTTCCACCCCTAGCCCATCCGCAAGCCTATTCATAAAAGCAAACATGGCCGTTATCATGACTACCGAAAGGATATGATCGTCTGACAAACCTGTCTTTCTGAGAGTTTGGATATCGTTTTCTGTCATCTCAGAAGGTTCCTTAGTCAACTTCTCTACATACTCAACTATGGCCAATGTTTCATCATCTAAAGCAGCGTTGCCATAATCTTGCATCACAATAGATGCCATTTCAGGATCCTCTGTCGCCTGACGGAGATACTCTCCGTGCGATACAGTTCAATATTTACAGTGATTTATGGAGGAAACTACGGTCGCTATGACTTCTTCTTGAGACCTAGTCAACGCCGAGGAACCAAAACTGATTTTATGCCCCATATCCCACACCGCATGCATAGCTTCTTCATTAATTGACATGCATTTGATAACATTGGCAATGTCGGCATATTTAGGATCTTCTTTTATCCAGGACAACTAATAACCTTCCCTACAGGCGGATTTGATTGCCGGTTAAGACGAAACAGTTATTTTTGTAGGTTTTGAGCCATTTACAGCATAGCCCAATTCATTCCAAACTGATTCTAAAGGCTGTTGTTCGCCATCACTGTTGGTAGCCCTAGATAAAAGGGTGTGTTCACCAAGTGTATTGGGGTGCCATTTATAGTTCCACTGCTGCCATGCATATTGCTCCGACGGCCCTGTAAGTTCAGCTTCATGCCAACTATTCCCACAATCAACAGAAACCTCTACTTTTGCTATATCTGTTCGACCCGACCAAGCACTGCCGCTGATACGGTAGTCAGTACAGCATTTCAAAGATTCATTTTCACCAGGAGAGGTTATGGTTGATTTTACCTGCATTTCCTGCACAGGTCTCTCTGTTCCATCCTCATATTTGAAAACGTACTTTTCCCCTTGAAAAGTTCCATAATAAGGTTCTGTTATTGCTGTTATTTTGCTAATCCACTTAACGTGCGCCATACCATACCACCCAGGAATAATAAGCCGTATGGGGTACCCGTGCTCAAGAGGAAGAGTTTCACCATTCATTTCGTAAGCTAACAAGGTATCCGGATGTCTAGCTAATTCCAGAGGCAAACTCCGCAAATATGGTTCAGGGTCTTTGTCGGCGGCAGGTGAACCGATGTCGGCTCCTTCAAAAAGGATTTCAACTACACCTTTACTCAAATCCATTTTGGACAATACTGAACTTAGGGATGTTCCTGACCAGGTTGCATTACTAACAGCACCATTACTAAATTGATTACCTGGTGCAGGGGGATTCAAATCGCCCCTATTGTTTCCAGCACATTCCAAGGTAACAGTTAATGTGCGCTTGGGTAGCTGTTTTAATTCATCCAAGCTTAATGTCATCTCTTGGCTTCCGGCTCCGTCTAATTTCAACCGCCACGAACTCTCGTCGATCTCTGGATAATCAAACTGAGACCGAACATAAAATAGTGAATTAGGGGTTACCCAACGGCCGAGAGCCGCTTGGGGAGTTTCTCCAACATAAGGTTCAGTTCCCACAGTTTTTAGCCCAGAAGCATTAACATCATTCATTTGGTTACACATCTCCTGAATAAT
>VFFY01000085.1 GCA_009392675.1 SAR202 cluster bacterium
ATGGTAGAAAACTCGCTTTCACTATTTTGTAAAGAAGTAATGCCAAAGTTACGTTGAAAAATCCTATTTTACGAAATTTTTCAACCACTACACTCTTTCAATGAGATCAGCTTCTACTTTCATAATAGGTTCAATTATTTTAATTATTTATTTGATATATCGATTTTTTGTCGCCGCAAATTAAGGGAAATTAAACGGCCTGAACCGATTATATTTCTTTGATTCCTAAATACACATTCTCATCCACACTTAAAGAACAAGAATCAGAACTGAAAGATAATTACCTCACAGCTCATATGACAGATGCAAAATACATACGAGTAATCAATTCCTAAAGTTTACATACTGTAGTGGCTGATCATTATCCATCTCTTTTATGAAAGCTATGGCTTCTTGGAGTTCATCACGTTTCTTGCCTGACACATGAAGTTCACTTCCTTTTATCGAAATCTGAACCTTCATTTTGGATCCTTTCACTGCTTTGTTAATTTTCCTAGCAAGTTCAGCATCAACACCTTGTTTAATGGATACTACTTGTCTTAATGAGTCTCCCGAAGCATTTTCAGCCTTACCAAAATCCAGTGCCTTAGCATCGACCTTCCTACTGGCAAAGTTTTGCCTCAGTAGATCGTGTAATTGCGTCAACTTCATGTTGTCATCGGCCGTTATAGTCAAGGTGTTTTCACTTCGCTCAACTGAACATTTAGTGCCCGCAAGGTCAAAGCGTTGTGTGATTTGGCGTTTTACCCCATTAACAGCATTATCGACTTCCATAAGGTCTGTCTTTGAAACAATATCAAATGATGGCACTTGTTATATCCTCCATGAATTTGTCCTTGATTTTTCGTGAAATCAAGTAGGGTTTATTACTCTAATAGGGTTACCTTGAATAAATGCAGTAATACATTCTACTGTTTGTTCGTAAAAAATTTTATACGTTTCTTTTGTAACATACCCAACGTGTGGGGTAATTATGGTATTTCCTAGAGTGATCAAAGGATGCTCCGGAGGTAGTGGCTCCAAGCCAAATACATCCAATCCAGCACCTGCTATTAGGTTTTTTTCTAATACATTAACCAGTGCCGACTCATCCACAATTGGACCTCGAGAAGTATTGATAAGAAAGCTAGTTTTTTTCATTAATTCGAGCTTAGATGAATCGATAAGGCCTTTAGTTCTCAAACTAAGCACAGTATGGATGCTTATAAAATCTGATTCAGCCATTAGGGTTTCCAGTGAAGCATATTTCGCATTTTTATCTTTTGCTTTTTCTTTAGTTAAGTTTTGGCTCCAAGCGATTACATTCATACCAAAAACATTCCCATAATTAGCAACCTGTCCACCCAAATTACCGAGACCTATCAAGCCAAGGGTTTTCCCTTTCAGACCTACACCCATAGTTGTTTGCCATTCTCCATTTTTAACTGACTCATTCTCTCTGGAAATATTTCTGGCTAAATCCAAAATTAATCCCCAAGCTAATTCTGCCGTAGGGTGGGGAAGTCCGTCAGTTCCGCAAACTGTGACACCCTGGTCATTTGCAGCTTTGACATCTATGGAAGCGTTTCGCATACCAGTTGTTATTAATAACTGTAGGTTTGGTAGCCGATGTAATATTTCATTAGGAAAAGGGGTTCTTTCCCGCATCGCACATATAATCTCGAAATCTTTCAGCCTTTCCACTAAGGAGTCCCAATCATGAATATGATCATTGAACATAGTAATGGTCGCTTTTCCGGCCACGTCACCCCAGTTGGCACATTCAAAAGCTACATTCTGATAGTCATCTAATACCGCTATATTAAGCATCTATTCTCTTTTGCGTCTTCTCGATAAATTTGTTCAGTTTTTCAGGCAGTCTTTGATCCACGGATCTTACAGCAAACCTCAAAAGTTCGGGGGTTTCCATTGGATGAAGATCTGTCAGAACAAGCAGTCTTTCTCCATTATCGTCAAGATATTTACCAGCGAGATATTCGTTACTGACATCACCTTCACCAAAAGCATCAATTTGTCCAGACAATAGTTGCGATACTATTTCCTCTTGCGAAGGAACCACCGGAATTATCGTTGCACCTATCGCCTTGTACCTTATATTGCCATCTATATGGGCACTGGAAGTTGGGGTTACGACTATTTTCTTGCCTCTAAAATCTTCGGGCGACTTAAGAATTTCTTTATCAGATCTGCGTATCAATAATGACCTGGTTACAAGCATGTAAGGATTACTCCACACTGCATTATTTCCAAGAATTCGGTCCTCATATTCCATCATACCTGCGGCTGATACATCACAATATCCATTCCCTGGAGTCTCCCATAGGCCAATGAATTCATTTTTAATGACCTGCACCTTTAGGTTCATTTCCGACGCAAAGCCTCTTAAAAGATCAATATCAGTGCCTACAATCTCTCCGCTATCTTCATAGGCAAAGGGAGCGAACTCTGTGTAAGTACAGATTGTGAAAACATTTGAGTATACGGTTGAAAATACATTTTTGTTTTCTGACAAAACTAACCTTTTTGCAGTGACATAATTTCGCCGCAAAATTCTCGTATTGCAGAGACAGATTTCGGCCATTGCATGACCCCGTGGCCGGCCTCCGGTATTGTCACAAATCTTGCATTTTTTATATGCACAGATAACTCCTTTCCAAGATCATAGGGAACCTGAGTATCCAGGTTTCCGTGGACTACCAAGGTAGGAACTTCTATAGAACCCAAATTCGCCGTCACATCTGAATCAAGATACGCTGCCTGGTTCCTGAGTTCACCCGCAAAGTATTTTATTTTACTCTCACGGTTCAAAGCATGTTGGAGACGTTTTATTTTCTGATTTCGAGTTGTATCAAACCCTACTGGCGTCGGGTTCGGCTTTTGATTAACCAAATGAAACGGCTTTGTATCTAGGTCATCACCTCTTAGAATATTGAATGCCTCTTCCGGTCCCTTTTCTTTCAACAATGCGATCCGTTTCTCAAGTTCTTTAGAAGCTGCCAGTCTACCTTCATGAGCCCATATCCGGGAACTAGTGTTGGCGAGTATTAATCCGATGATCGATTCTGGATATTTGAAGCTATATTTCAAAGCTATTGGACCTCCAGCTGAAGATCCAATCAAAAACATTTTAGATATGCCTAACCCATCTAACAGCCCAGCAAGATCATCCACAAACATATCCAATGTATGTTCTGAGGCAGGATAAGATGTTTGGCCAGAAGATCTTCTGTCATATGTTATGACGTTATATGAATCAGCCAATCCTTCCACCCAACCTTCATCCCTCGGAACAACGGTTGAGGAAGCGCCTCCATATCCACCATGAACAAAAACCACTGACGGTCCTTTGCCTACAGAGTCGTACGAAATATTTATACCGTTTGCATCTATCGAAGGCATATCAGAAACCTTTTGCTGAAGTTAGAAAATTTATCCCTGTTCCACTGGAAACCCAACTATGCTTCCCCATTCCGTCCACGAGCCGTCATAGATCTGCACATTATCGATGCCTAGAATCTCATTGATAGCAAACCAGGACAAAGTGGCCCGGTGGCTTAGCCTGCAATAACTCACAATTTCTTTTCCTGAATCGACAGTAATGCCCACTTTGGCGAATTTTTTTTCAAGGTCCTTTTCAGATATAAACGTATCATCTTCATTTAATAAGTCGCGGAAAAACAGGTGCACTGCCCCAGGGATTCGCCCTTTTCTTTCCGCACCATGGTCGAATCCTCCCGGAGGGCTAACTCTTTCTCCCCGGTATTCTTCTGGAGAACGGACGTCTAGAAGTATATTATTTGTGGAATTTAGTTTATTTAGGACGCCATCTCTTCCAATCCGACTGTCGAAATTGGGTTTTGGTATTTCATTCCTGACGGCTTTGAGTGTTGGAACCTCAGATGTCAAAGGATTGCTGTCTTTAATCCATCGTACCCGGCTACCGTCCAAAATCCTCACATCCCTTATTCCTGCCATAGTCATTACCCAGAGAGCATAGGTTCCATATTGGACAGGGTCGCCACATAGCACTATAGTCGAATCAGTAGAAATCCCTAACTGGCCTAGTCTGTTGCCAAGCTCAGAAGATGTGGCGAACTCTCTGTCAGTCTCATGCCATAAAAGGTCCTTCCAAAAACAAAATATTGCTCCCGGTATATGAGCATTTTGATACGCTTTGGCTTCAGGGTCAGATGACACTTCCAACACAGTAACGTTGGGATCACCAATTCTTTCTAAAAGCCAGGACGCATTTACAAGTCTTTGAGTTTTGTCAGCCATTAGAAAATTCCATTTTTATGCTATTGCCTGCATTCTACTAAACAACAGGTTTCCAATATTACTATGTTTCTCTTTATCTCACTTTTGGGCTTTTTAAGGAGGTTAAATGTCCTGGCGCTAGTATTTCTACCTTTTAGTGAAGGTTGGCATAACTTCTTTTGCGAAAATGCTGAGCTGAGACAA
>VFFY01000086.1 GCA_009392675.1 SAR202 cluster bacterium
AAATCTTCGGAGACAATATAAATGCCACACGATAACGGGCTAAAACCAGATATGCCCCTAGCATATATTTCTAACCTAACGATAGATGCTGAACAATGGGCCATCTTAGAACCTTTGGTTCAGTCTGCCTCAAATTCTGTCAAAATGCTGGACCAATTGCTAACAGTAGAAACTGAATCATCAGCTATTTTCGCGTTGGGCAAGGTTTAAGCTTTGGACAATTTGTACGAACTTTCCATTACTGAAGCTTCAGGCTTGCTGAAAAAAAAAGAACTCTCCCCTGTAGACCTCGTAGCCTCACATCTTCTTCGTATACAGGAGACTGATGAACAACTGAACTCCTTTATAACCGTTTTGAGTGACACATCTAAAAAAAATGCGACACAGGCAGAAAAAGAAATTTTGGCAGGGGAATGGAAAGGAGAGCTACACGGGATCCCTATCGGGCTCAAAGATCTGTACTACACTAAAGGCATACCGACGACGGTAGGATCCAAAATATATGAAAACTTCATCCCCGAGTTTAACGCTACCGTGGTGGACAAATTATCTGAGGCAGGGGCTATCATCATTGGCAAGCTGCAAATGCATGAGTTTGCACTGGGCACAACCAGCCATAACCCTCATTACGGTCCAGCCAGAAACCCATGGAACACTGAATGTGTTACAGGTGGCTCTAGCGGGGGATCAGCTTCCTCAGTCTCATCTGGCCAATGCATGGGGGCTTTAGGTAGCGATACTGGGGGATCAATACGCATACCTTCAGCCTTATGCGGAATTGTAGGAATGAAACCCACATTTGGAAGAGTCTCAAGATATGGCGTGTTCCCTTTAAGCAGTTCTCTCGATACCGTGGGCCCCATGACGAGAACAGTGGAAGACAACGCAATAATGCTCAATGCCATTGCAGGACACGATATAAATGATTCCTTCTCTTCAGAACACCACCTATCCGACTATACATCCGATATTGAAAAAGATATTAGTGGAATAAAAATAGCGCACCCACAAACATATTTCTACGATGTTATCGATGAAGAAGTAGTCTGCTTAATGAAGAAGGCCTCTGAACATTTTGAGAGTTTGGGTGGCAAAGTAGAACCCATTGAGGTACCCATACTTGAGCATACCCTGGCTATATCCGGAACAATACTCCTTACTGAGGCAGCCGAGATACATTCTGAAAATATCAGAACTAAAGCGGAATTAATTGGCAATGACGTTAAATCTCGCTTGCAACAAGGCTCTCTAACATCAGGAATAGACTATGTTAAAAGCCAAAGAGCGAGAACCATTTACAATCAAAACGTAAACAACTTATTTAAAACTTACGACATTTTAATTGCCCCTACAGTGGCCACAGGTGCACCACCGATAAACGATACATCCGTAGAGATTAACGGGGTTCAAGAACTCATAGCACCATTAATGGCAAGGCTGACTCGGCCACAAAACATAACAGGACTCCCTACCATTTCACTTCCTATTGGTTTCACATCAAAGGGATTACCGGTGTCGATGCAACTTACTGCACCTGCATTCCAAGAGGCTAGACTCTATAACGTAGCCAATCAGTACGAAAAAATATCAGCCTTCAAAAATATGCTTCCACCAATCTAAAAAACTGTCACAATATCCTAATAAAATAATCGTCTGGAGAAGATAAATTTATGAGCACTGAAGAACGTCAAGGATTATCTCTATATGATGCTGCAAGGGAAGTAGGAGTAACCTTTGAAAAAGAATGGGAGCCTGAAAGCAAATCGATTGAAGTAAATGGAATGAAGTTTCATTATCTCGAATGGGGTGACCCTGCCAATCCCATTATGGTGTTACTTCATGGATTTGCCCAACAATCACATTCTTGGGACTTTGTTGCTCTGTCATTCGCAGACAGATATCGAATAATCGCATTAGATCAAAGAGGGCATGGCGACAGTGATTGGGCATCAGATGGAGACTATACTCCAGAAACACAGCAGAAGGACATAGAGGCAATAGTTACTAAACTAGGCCTCAGCGAATTTGTTTTGATGGGACTATCGATGGGTGGAAGAAACTCATTCACCTACGCCTCCTCTAACCCTAACCAGGTAAAAGCCTTAATAATTGTGGATGCTGGCCCTGAAAATGTTAGGGCTGGGACCCAGAACATAAGAAACTTCGTAGAGCAGGAGGACGAACTTGATTCTATTGATGCCTTTGTTGACAGGGTCATCAAATACAATCCCCGAAGAGATCCAATACAGATCAGAGGAAGCATAGTTAACAATTTAAAACAGCTACCTAACGGCAACTGGACTTGGAAATATGACAAGATCCTAAGATCTCAAGGAAGAATGGGACGTCCCCAAGACCCAGAAATGACAACCAGGTTATGGGGTTATTTAGAGAATTTGCAGTGCCCGACCATGGTTGTTAGAGGAGACAAGAGCGACATCATAGCTACTGGAACTGCTGACCAAATGATTGGTAAAATACCGGGTGGGAAATTAGCGATAGTAGAAAATGCAGGACACCTTGTCATGGGTGATAATCCATCCGGGTTTGAAAAAGCTGTAACGGCCTTTATAGAATCCATTCAAAAATAATATCTTCATAATCTCAATCCGGCGTTGAATTATAAATTGCTACACCGAAGATTGGGTGTTACACTTTTTACAAACTTAAATTAGTTAGATAACAACAAAGAGAGAAATCCAGGAGAACGGATTGGATAGGGCTGACAAGGAAGCCGTTATTGCGGAATACCGCGTTCACGACAACGATACAGGGTCGACTGAGTCGCAAGTAGCGATACTAACCTCGCGTATCAATGAATTGACCCAGCACTTAAGAGAGCACAATCACGACGAATCCACAAGAAGAGGTTTGCTGAAACTTGTAGGAAAGCGTCGTAGGCTTTTACGCTACCTGAATGCAGAAGACGTAAACAGGTACAGGTCGTTAATAGCCAGATTGGGTCTTAGGCGATAGTAACTCACACATCACTCCCCCCCGATTATTGCACATCTCCCATCTGAACCTCTGGTACTACTCCAGGAGTAAATCAACATTTCACTACATACAATAACCCGTAATATACACGGACACGATTTGGAATTGGAAACAGGACGTTTGGCTCAAAAGGCAGGCGGTTCTGTATTGATCACGCAAGGTGACAATGTGGTTCTAGCCACGGTCACAATGAGTAACCCTCGAGAAGGATTAGATTTTTTTCCTCTCACAGTGGATCTAGAAGAAAGGCATTATGCTATTGGTCAAATACCCGGAAGTTTTTTTAGACGCGAAGGTAGACCTACAACTCACGCCATACTTACTGACAGGCTAATCGACAGGCCAATAAGACCTCTATTCCCCAAAGGATTTAAAAACGAGGTCCAAGTTATAGCAACAACACTGTCCAGTGACAGAGAAATGCCCCTCGACATAATAGCCTTAAACGGGGTTTCTGCTGCACTAAGCATATCGAACATACCATTTAACGGGCCTATCGCCGCAACACGAATTGGGTATATTGATGGCGAATTTGTAATTAACCCTACATATTCTCAACTTGAGGAAAGTCTTTTAGACCTTGTGGTTGCGGGTTCTACCGATGGAGTATCAATGATGGAGGCTGGAGCCAAAGAGGTAGATGAGGACGTTGTGTTTGAGGCTATTCAGCTAGCACAGTCAGTAAATTTAGAGATTATTTCCCTACAACAAGATTTCACTGATGAAAGCGGTATCCCAAAAGCAGATTTCGTACCAAAAGGACATGATCCTGAAGCTGTGAAACAAGCAAGGGGAATTTTGGGAGACCGTATATACACGGCATTGTCAGATGCAGAAGATCAAGAAGACATGAGAAATCGTTTAAAATTTTTAGAAGATGAATTAGAGGAGTCTCTAGCAGAGGAGTTTGACTCTAGTGTTTCATCTGGAGCTTTTGAGGAACTGCTAGATGAACAATTCAGGGTACGGATACTTAAGGACGGAGTTAGACCAGATGGAAGAGGTTTGAGAGAAATACGACCGCTTTCAGCCGAGGTTTCGATTCTACCTCGTACCCACGGCACAGGATTATTCAACAGAGGGGAAACACAAATACTAGGTATAACTACCCTCGGTTCTTCAGGTGATGCACAAAAACTAGACAATCTTAGCCCGGAAGTATCCAAAAATTTCATGCTTCATTATAATTTTCCTCCTTATTCTGTCGGAGAAGCGAGAAGGGTTGGATCAACTAGCCGTCGAGAGATTGGGCATGGAGCTTTAGCTGAAAGAGCCTTGAGTGCTGTTTTGCCTTCTCAAGAGGATTTCCCTTACACAATAAGAATTGTATGTGAGGCCCTTAGTTCGAATGGCAGTACCTCTATGGGTAGTGTTTGTGCAGGGACCCTAGCCTTAATGGATGCTGGAGTGCCGATTACATCACCTGTAGCAGGAATATCTGTCGGTCTTATTACCGGGGAAGATGGAGAATATGTAACCCTCACCGACATACAGGGATTAGAGGACCATGTAGGGGATATGGATTTCAAAGTTGCAGGCACCTCTGAAGGAGTTACTGCGATACAGCTTGACATAAAAGTAAATAGTATTAGTTTCGATGTAATAAAAGAGGCCCTCTCGCAGGCAAAAGAAGCCAGATCACAAGTATTAGACGTTATAACGTCTGCCATACCTGAAGTCAGATCTGATGTCAGCCCTTACGCACCTAGGATACAAAAAATCATGGTTCCTAAAGACAAAATAGGTGCAGTGATTGGCCCAGGTGGTAAAACAATCAGAGGAATAGTTGAAGAAACCAATGCGACCGTCGACATACAAGATGATGGAACGGTTCTTATCGGGTCCTCTAATTCAGAAGATGCAGCAAGAGCAATACAGATGGTGGAAGATCTTACAAGAGAAATCAAAGTAGGAGAAATTTTTACCGGCACCGTAGCTAAAATTGCCAGTTTTGGAGCATTTGTTCAAATATTACCCGGCACAGACGGTATGGTTCACGTAAGTGAACTCGCCAATTACAGGGTTGCAAATGTAGAGGATGAAGTGGCAGTCGGGGATCAAGTGGATGTGAAAGTAATAGGAGTCGACCATGCAGGAAAAATTAAATTGTCCAGAAAAATACTTCTAGATGATAGTGATGGTTCTTCATCTTCTCGCCCAAGCCCGAG
>VFFY01000087.1 GCA_009392675.1 SAR202 cluster bacterium
AGAATCGGAGACAAAACTAAAACAAAGACCTTCAGGGGCTGAAATGCTGTCAAAAGGTAGAGCTCCTCGTCATGGCGAATTTGTAAAATTAGATACTCTAGGTAAGTCGCTTAGGGCAATTTCCGAAAATGGGCCAGAGGCGTTTTACAAAGGCGACATCGCCAAAAAGATTGCTGCATACGTCCAGTCTGAAGGTGGCTGGTTAACTGAGGAAGATCTGGCAAACCATAATTCAGATTGGGATGAACCTATAAGTACTACCTACAAAGATGTAACAGTGTGGGAATGCCCACCAAATGGTTCAGGTATCGCAGCATTAATGGCGATGAATATCGCTGAGGGATTTGACATAGCTTCTATGGGTCCCCAATCTGCAGACCGGTATCACTATTTAATTGAGTCTCTCAAGCTAGGATACGCAGACGCCCTACAATACGTTGCAGATCCTAGAGTCACAGATGTCCCTATAGAAGGCCTATTATCAAAATCCTACGCCAATGATCGCAGAAAAAATATAAGTGCCGATCAAGCAATATCAGATGTCTTTTATGGCAAGCCGGTACCAAACGCAGACACAGTGTATTTAACGGTTGCAGATAAATACGGTAATGCTTGTTCCTTCATAAACAGCCTCTATCAAGGATTTGGTACTGGACTAGTAGTCCCCGAAACTGGTATAGCTTTACAAAATCGCGGGGCATTATTCTCCCTAGATCCTTCGCATCCAAATTTTTTAACTGGAAATAAAAGACCCTATCAAACCATAATACCTGCCATGGCTACAAGAAATGATGAAATGTGGCTTAGTTTTGGTGTTATGGGCGGATTTCAACAGCCACAAGGGCATTTACAGGTTATTTCAAACATGGTTGATTTCGGTATGAATTCTCAGCAGGCCCTAGATGCCCTAAGGTTCAGTGTCGATGTTGGGGAAACTGGAGCAGTTAGAGTTGAAGAAGGCATAGACCCTAAAGTCGTTTCAGAACTAACCAAAAAAGGTCACCATGTTGAAGTAGTCACTGGTTACCAAAGAATTATGTTTGGTGGTGCACAAACAATCAGTCGGGATCCTGAAACCGGAGTGCTTGTAGCGGGGTCCGAACCCAGAAAAGATGGTGCTGCCGTGGGATATTAATCGGGATTGATTTATCCTGACTAAGGCAAATTTTTACTGAGATTCTTTAGTTGCGGCTTTCTTCCCATGTGCTTCTCGCCACGATCATATGCCAATTGAATCTGTTTTTGACGTTCCCTGGAATTAGCTGTTTGTGACTCTGACAGCTTCCCGTAACATTGAGGACAGCTCACTCCTTCTTCATACAACGGCGATAAACAGCCATCTGCTGATACAGGCTGCTGACACCCATAGCAGAGAATGTACTCCCCCTCACTTAGTCCATGTGTCAAAGAGACTCTATCGTCAAAGACAAAACATTCCCCTTCCCACATGCTTTCAGTTTCTGGAATTTCCTCCAGATATTTAAGTATGCCACCTTTCAAATGGTAAACTTTTTCAAACCCTACCTGTTTCATGTAGGCCGTTGCCTTCTCACATCGAATACCACCGGTGCAGTACATGGCAATTTTTTCAGGTTTGTCTTCTGAATTGGAAAGATTGTCTGCCCACGAAGGGAAATCGCTAAAACTATCCGTATTCGGATTCACAGCGTCCTTAAATTTACCCATCAATATTTCATAGTTGTTCCGACTGTCTATTAGCATCACGCCGTCTTGGCTAATAAACTCGTTCCAATCATGGGGTTCAATATATTCTCCTGATACATTCAATCGATCAACACCGTCTTTACCCATCGTCACGATCTCTTTTTTGATTTTCACTTTCATCCGACGAAAATTCCTAGAGGAACTCTCGGAGAATTTAACGTCTATTTTCTCTACTTCAGTCCATGAGCAAATGTAATCAATAACTAGATGTATAGCCTCAGGTTCTCCTGCCACGGTACCGTTTATTCCTTCTTCTGCAAGCAGGAAGGTTCCCAATATTTCATTTTTATCGCAAATATCTAGCAACTCTTTGCGTTTTTGATCCAAATTATCAAGCAAAGCAAAATGATATAAGGCAGCGACAGTAAGCGGAGAGTCAACAAGTCTATGTTTAGGTACTGGCTTTTCCATAATCAATAAAGGGTATTACTGGATTTCTCTAACGTCAGATTCTGGCTGTAAATCACCGGGACCCAGAAATAATTCCCAGGGCCTAAATGACTCGACAAATTCCTTGGCATCTTCCATTGAAACTAATCCCTTCTGGGCACGTTCTGGAGTCATAGTAAAGGTTTTAGCAAATGCATCGAATCCATTCTTAGTCTCCCGAACCCCACCAATCATTTCTTGCTTATCCTCCATTCGCAGTACCAGTTTTTGACCTTTTTTCGTAAATTCCCAAAACATTTCCATAAGGCATACTCCAAATTAAATAGTCTATATATGAGTTTACCCTGTTATGGGAAACGGAAAAAGCATCAAGGCCAAACCGCTTTGGCTTGGCCTTGAAAAAATGCAATCTTCCCCAATAAAGGGAGATTAGGAAATCTCGGGATTCATCTTAAATCAAATTAGTCAGAAGACGACATAGCGAGACCGATGATAATGCTCCATATTGTGAAGACCAAGAAGCAAATCCCACCTATCATGGTCATCAACTCTAACTGGCCGGAACTGATGCCGCCGATAACTCCGGTTACTGCAGCGACAATACCAGCCAAAGAAGCAACATATGCCATATAGGTATTGTTTTCGTCACGTGTTGAAGCGGCGCAAGCTATTAACATTGCTCCTACTCCAAACAAAATTGTGCCTAACGTACTAATAGCCGTAATACCTATCTGCGTAGGAACAAAAGCTTCCACCCCCATCGCACCCCCACCTGAAATTCCTATTGAAATACCGGAACCAATAACCCAACCAATTATCGCTATCAATACCATTGGCGTTCCAAGACGAGCAATAGCATGACCGCTTCCTCCGGACATATTACCGACAAACTGCGAGAGTCCCGAAAAGAATACAATGAGTCCTACCGGAACTAGAATCCCAGTTATTGCGGATAGTGTGGCATTACCCTGGATAGCCGCCACAACCTCACCTGGTGCTGCGGGATTTGCCGTATCAATAAACATGCCTCCGGGGGTGATGAAGTAACAAATCAATGCAAGGACAGGTCCTACTACCATAGAATACCCTGCCAATTTATTAACAGATATAGTGCCCATTTCAATCCTCCTCATTTGGTGATTATGGACTTCAATTAAACAAGCAGGATTATTGCCCTGGTTGATATATGTATTATCTCTCTTAATATTCAGGTATCAAAGCATTTTTTAACCGTTTTTTTTACAAATATAAAATTTTCATCGATTATCTGAATCATTTAAAACCATTGCTACAAGAAAAAAGAGGTCCAATATGCCGTTAGATCCAGAGGAGATCAAAAATATATCAAGGAATTTATGGAAGGCAAGAACTGACAAAGCTCCGATCACCAACCCTTCTGAAATCTACCCTGAAATTACCGTAAAAGACGCGTATCTTTTACAAAATGAATTACTTTCTGTGGCTTTAAGTAATGGAGAGATTATCGCCGGCGGCAAGATAGGCCTAAGCTACCAGGCTAATCAGAAAAAGTTCGGGATTGATTCCCCAATTTACGGGCATTTATTTGCTTCAATGATTCTACCCGAAGATGAA
>VFFY01000088.1 GCA_009392675.1 SAR202 cluster bacterium
AATAAAGATATTACAATATTTAAATATTCTTTATTATCAGTTATCAAAGATAGTTTAAATAATGCCTCCGCAGTCATAGATGAGCCTGATGGCGTGGCATTGTCATAGCTTTCGCTGGGTCTAATAATTAATTTATCACCATTTGCTGGGGTATCGTATAGTCGTGACTCGTGACCATTCCAGAACAAAGTCACCAAAATTTCTGCTATTTTTTCAGCTTTACCCAACCATTCCAGGTCTAACGTTGCTTCATGCATGGCTAACATAGCCAGTATAAGGGCTGAATAATCCTCTAAATAGCCGTAACTGCCGACTTGTCCTTTTTTAGATGAGTGAAATAACCCAGAGTTAGAGTTAATAAGATCTAATAATGAATTAATGTTTAGTTTTGCTTTTTCCAACCACCTTTCATCTTTGGCTATAAGGTATCCATCGATAAAAGAGAGTGACATTAGGGCATTCCAGGATAGTAGGCTTTTATTGTCTTTAAAGGGCTTTGGTCGATTATTTCTTATATCTGCCAATTTTTGCCTGATATTAAGTAAATTCGGGTCTTCAGTTCCCAAAAATCCCATATTCAGCCCCTTTGGATCGTAGTGGAGAATGCTTTTACCTTCGAAGTCTCCTTCTTCACTTAGACTAAAGGTTGACCTAAGCTGTGTCATTTCCATATCGGTTAAATATCGCCTAAATTCATTAGGGCCCCATAGGTAATAGGTTCCTTCTTGGCCTTCGCTGTCCGCGTCTTCGGCAGAGAAAAACAGTCCATTTTCATCTGTCATGTCTCTGTCTACGTATTCGTATATGTCTTCTGCTACATCGAGGTAGAAATTTTTACCGGTGATCTGGAAGACATGAGTGTATAGCCTTGAAAGTAAAGCATTGTCATATAGCATTTTTTCGAAATGGGGTACCAGCCACTTTTTATCAGTGGAATATCTGTGGAATCCTCCCCCTAATTGGTCATACATACCTCCAGAGGCCATCTTTTGAAGGGATGTTTCGACCATTTCGAGAGCACGAGAATCAGGGTGATTTAGGTGATATCTGAGTAGAAACTCTAAGGCCATCGATTGTGGAAATTTTATCGAACTCCCAAAACCTCCCCATTCCCAATCGTATTGAGCAAAAAGTTGTTCGTATGCACGATCCAACAAAACCGAGTCAAAATTCTTGGTGGCATTAGTTTCTGTTATTGATGCCTTTATATGTTCTCGGAGGTATGAGCCTGATTCCTCTATTTCGGGTCGCCTATTTTTGTATGCATCTGATATAGCTGAAAGTACTTGACCAAATCCAGGCATACCTCCTCGAGGTTCTGGGGGGTAATATGTGCCTCCGAAGAATGGTAACCCTTCGGAGGTTAGAAAAACGGTCAAAGGCCAGCCACCCTGGCCTGTCATAGACTGGACAGCTGACATGTAGATGGAATCTATGTCGGGTCTTTCTTCACGGTCCACCTTCACGCTTACGAAATTATCATTCATTGTTTTTGCGATCTCTTCATTCTCAAAAGATTCGTATTCCATAACATGGCACCAATGGCAGGATGAATAACCGACACTTAAAAGGATGGGCACGTCGCGGGCTTTAGACTCTGCAAAAGCATCTATCCCCCAGGCAAACCAATTGACGGGGTTGTTCTTATGCTGCAAAAGGTAAGGACTAGATTCTTTGGAAAGCTTGTTTGCCATGTGAGGTTCCGGTATTTCTCTGTGGGGTAGGGGGGGGTGGTGTCCTTCTCTTCTTGGTAAATGAAAGGGTGGCGACCCTGGGGGGATTCGAACCCACGACTTACTGCTTAGAAGGCAGTCGCTCTATCCACTGAGCTACAGGGCCACGTAATTATTTTCCAAGTTTGAATGGCAAACGTCAAATTAGCGATCGAAGGGATATCAAACTATACCTCAAACCAATAGAGGTTGCCGCCTGTGTGATTAATCATATTAAGCATCGCCAACAAGCAGGCAGGGTGGGGGGTTGAAATGATTAGAAAAGCCCTAGAAATGATTGAAAACCTCGTTGACATTGCCTTATTTGGTAAATAACATCTATTAGTCTTCGAAATTAACGGAGGAATTGATGGTAACAAGAAAGACAAAGAAAATGATTGCGGTTGAAGAAAGGTTTCGGCAACCGCTAGAAAAAATGCTACCGGAAATGGTCACGGAACAAGGATTGACTGCGACTGCTGATTACCTTGGTGTTAGCAAAGCGACCTTGGCTTATTGGTTACTTAAATTCAGAATTGACGTTAGAAGAGTGGCCCTTGCCCCTGGAGATACCATGCATGTGACTCGGTTAGACGGCTAGTCCGTCTGTGAAGAGGTAAAGGGGGTGTGAATGTGGATTTCATATCTTTTTTTATTGTAATTCGCGACGAATCGCCTCTTGCGCATCTCTCGATCTTTCCTTCTCAATGATTGCCCTTCTCTTATCGTAACGTCTTTTACCTCGACCTATCCCTAGTGATATTTTTGCAAAATGCCCCGATAAATAGAGCTTCAACGGTACTATTGAATAACCTTTTTGTTGTGCTGCAGCGATGAATTTTCTGAGTTCTTGTTTTCGCAACAATAATTTCCGACTTCTGAGTGGGTGGTGGTTCTGTCCCTTGGAGTAAGGGTACTGTGCAATATGGGCGTTGTGCAGCCATAATTCTGCATTTGACGGGAATGCATATGAACCCGCCAAATTTACTCTGTGATCTCGTATTGATTTTATTTCCGACGACTGAAGGACAAGGCCGGCCTCGATGGTTTCCAATATCTCATAATCATAGTAAGCCCGGCGATTCGATGCTATTAAGGTGTCCGACATTCGATTATCTCGTTAGTCATTTAATAGTTTATTTAATTCCTTATAGGCTTCGTCAACTTGTTTTATGTCTGCTTCTTTGCTATCTCGCGATGTGACCAATATATCTGGAGTGAGACCTTCCCCCTCGATTGGCCTTTTGTTAGGGGTGTACCAACGCCCGACGGACATGTAAAGACCGCCACCATTACTTAATTTTCTGAAGACATTGACCGTTCCTTTACCAAAGGTTTGTTCTCCTATTACTGTAGCTCTTTCATTATCTTGGAAAGCCCCCATTAGGATTTCACTCCCGCTGGCGCTGTACTTATTTACTAGAACCACCATTGGTAGCTTTGAGGCAAATCCACCGCCTGATGCCTGCCATGTTACATTTTCGCTTTGCCGTTCCTCAAGGAGGATTACTCCGTCATCTAAAAACATATTGGCAATATCAAAAACCTGTTGCAAATAGCCACCAGGGTTACTTCTTAAGTCGAGTATTAGGCCTTTAGATCCGGCCTCCAACTCCTTACTCAAAATTTCAGAAAGCCTGATTGGAGTGTCACCTTTAAACTCTGTAATCCGTATGTGAGTTATGTCATCCCCCGGATCAGTCCTGAGTAATACACTAGGTAAGGCTATAACGTCTCTACTGACATCTATAATCGTTGTATCAAGTTCCCCTATATGTTTCACTGTGAGGGAAACTATACTACCTTTGGGGCCCCTTATTTTTGATACGGCCTCTAAGAGTTCCAGTCCCTCTATTGATTCTCCGTCGACAGCCAAAATGATATCCCCAGCCAGTATTCCAGCGGCCTCTGCCGGCCCCCCTTCGATAGGGCTTATAATCTGTATCATGCCGTCTTCTCGTCTTCTCACATGGGCGCCAATACCTTCAAACTGTCCAGATAAATCTGTTTGTTCAATTTGGAGCACTAAAGGATCAACATATGAGGTATGGGTGTCTTCAACAGAATCGATCAACCCCTTGATAGCGGATTCCTCAAAGGCCTCTGGCTCAAAAGATGCGCGATCGATGTGTTCTTTGTTTAAAAGAGCCCATGCTTCCCATACGGCTTCTAGCTCTCTGGGAGTTCCTTCCGAGGAGCCTAACTTCTCTTTTGGAAGTGTCGGAGTTACCGAATAGGGAGCACTACCGTCAGAGTACTTAGCTGGTGTAGGTAATTCTGTGTCATCGCTTATATCAGAAGAACAGGCGAGAGCTGTTGAAATGAAAGACGCTACACATAGAAAAGTGAGTATTTTAGCCATTTTATCTTATTTGTTCCCATTGAATTAATTAAGGTGAAGAATCAAATTAGACCTTATTTTATCAATATGTGCTAAGACGAAATAGTCGGTAAGGCTAGAAAACGTAAAAAGACGATTGACATTTAATGTAAGATCTATATATATTGATTTCAAAATGATTTCAAAAAAGCAATTGAAGTTTGAAATAACATGAATAAAGATGGTTTTCGCAGGACAAGGAGAGTTAGAAGTTATCCGGCCCATGCGATAAAAGACGCGTTGCAAATCCCCAAAGCAATATATCATGATAATGCGGGACTGCCGTTAGACCGGAAGCTTTTGGCCACCCATCTAGGCATAAGCCCCAGAAGTAGTAGTTTCACCACTATCTTGGCCGCTTCCGAACAATATGGGTTTACCAAGGGACGCTATAGAGACGATACTATTTCTTTAACTGATCTTGGGATTTCAATTTCAATCCCGAAATCGATGCAGGAACTTATAGAATCGCTTTTGAAGGCTGCTCATATGCCTGAAAAATTCGGCAAATTGAGCCAACTTATAAATGAAGGAGAACTTCCGAAACCTGAATTTTTGACCAATCTATTGGTAAGAGATTTGGGGATCTCTATTGACCAAACCGATGAGTTTACTCGGATATTCACAGAAAATATTTCGTATATAGAAAACTTAGATATAGAAGAAAAAGGATCAAAAATACATACCCCAGTTCTAGTGGATAAGCCTGTACAAAACACAGTTGGAAATAAACCTGTTTCAATTGATTCTGTATTGAAACGTCCTTCGCCAGCCGTCGGAAAAGAGGGATATATACTATTTATTGATACAACGGAGATGGCAAAAACAATTACCTCCGCTGTGATTTCCCAATTTAGAACCCTTGGTATACCGACTAAAAGTACTGGCCCTTATGATGATGTGGATGAACCTGAAAAGGCCGTGGCTACGGTATTGGTCTTAAATGCCTCTCAATTTAATGAGGAAATTCGATTGACTGAAATATTTGCAGTCGGAGTGGCTAATGGAATTACACCTGGCAATGTTATTTTAGTTTCTGAGTCAATAGAATTCCAGAAATATTTTCCGGCATCAGCTTTGAAGCAAGGTCAATTGATTACATACCAAGATGTGACCAGTTTAGTGATAGGGATATTGACGCATTTGACGGCAAACGGCTGCCTATCGATGAAAGTTTCAATTCCCTAACTTTACATAACATTTATAGTGCGCAATTAGAAATGTATCAGAACAATTTTGTTAATCACCTATTTTTATTTCAATTGTGTTGATGAGTTCCCCTATCCCAAAGCCTGTCTTAGCTGAACAAAACACAGTTTGGTCGAACTGATCCATGAGTTTAAGAAGCGATGGGTCCTCATAAGCTTTGTATTCTTTTGAGAGCAGGTCGATTTTGTTCAAGGCTCCGATTTTTGGTTTGGTAGACAACCCTAAATTGTCCAATACTTCATTGACGGCGTGGCAATGTTCATAGCGGTTCGGGTGAGAAATATCAGAAACATGAACCAGGAGGTCGGCCTCTTCAGCCTCCTCTAAGGTGGCTCTGAAAGCAGCAACAAGGCTTGTCGGGAGTTTTTGTATAAATCCTACAGTGTCCGTCAAAAGCATCTCTTTCCCGTTTTTCAAAGGGATTTTTCGAGTGACGGGATCTAATGTGGAAAAAAGTTTGTTTTCAGCGATTACTCCTGACGATGCTAGAGTATTCAATAAAGTGCTTTTACCGGCATTCGTGTAACCAACGAGTGAGACGATCGGCAGTTCAGAACGTTTTCTTCTCTGCCGATATCTTTGTCTATGTTCCCTGATTTTTTCAATGTCCTTTTTCAATTTGCTAATGCGGTTCCTAGCAAGACGGCGGTCTGTCTCAATTTGGGACTCTCCTGGGCCTCTGGTACCTATGCCTCCACCAAGCCTTTCCAAATGGGTCCATTGGCCGGCTAACCTAGGTAAAAGATACTCATGTTGTGCCAAATCGACTTGCAATCTTCCCTCATGGGTTTGGGCCCTTGAAGCGAAAATATCTAAAATAAGGGCGGTTCGGTCTATGACTTTCGTACCCGGGAGTGCATTCTCAAGATTTAGCTGTTGAGTAGGTTTTAATTCGTCGTCACAAATGACGGTATCTATTTTCTTCGCTTTAACAATTTCTAAAAGCGATTCCAATTTTCCTTTACCTACATAGGTTTGCGTCGGTTTGGTTAATTGTTGGCTTACTATATCGACTACTTTGGCCCCTGCACTTGAGGCTAATTCCTGTAGTTCAGCTATTGAATCTTTTGGCCTCCATCTGGCCCTAGATCCTTTGATATGAACCCCGACGAGCATCACTCGTTCAGGCTGCGCTGCCACAGTATGTAGTTTGGTATATATGGGTTTTATTCCTTTGCCATCATGGCTATTTGTGCGGTATTTCCCAACCTTCTAATCTGTTTAGACCTTCCGCTAGGTCTGTTTCTGAAATTGTGAGAGAAAGACGTACGTAACCTTCTCCACTAGGCCCGTAGCCGTTTCCTGCAGTCACCACCACGTTTTTCTCCTCTAGGAGTAATTCCGCAAATTCAGCCGAGGTGTATCCAGCTGGAATCTTTGCCCAGATGTACAGGCTGGCTTTCGGGGGGACCACATTTAATCCAATTTTATTTAGAGTATTTATAACTCTGTCTCGCCTTTTTTGATATATGGCATTTCGAGCGTCAATTTCTTTGTCTGAGGCCTTCAGGGCTTCTATGCCCATGTATTGGACCGCATTAGGTATGCCTGAATCTAAATTAGATTTCACCACCATGAGTGCATTGATCATATCGGAATTACCAACAGCCATCCCCACTCTCCAGCCTGTCATGTTGTAACTTTTAGACAATGAATGAAATTCCAGGCCGATATCCATGGCACCAGGGATTTCAAGGAAACTTATAGGTCGATAGCCATCGTAGGCAACTTCGGTGTAACAGGCATCATGCATTATGGCTATGTTGTATTGTTTACCAAAGCTAACAACATCAGCCAAATATCCTTTGTCCACAATTGCACCAGTGGGATTATTGGGATAGTTCAACCACATTACCTTAGAATTGTTGGCCACATCCTCTGGAATATCGTCGAGATCAGGTAACCATCCGTTTTCTTCCTTCAGTGGCATCCAATGGCATTCCCCTCCGGCAAACCAAGTACCTACGGAATAAACTGGATATCCGGGGTCCGGGATTAACGCAATGTCTCCAGGGTTTATAAAACATAAGGCAGCATGACCTATGCCTTCTTTCGCTCCGATTAGTGGAAGGACTTCTTTTTCAGCATCCAATGATATGGAGAAACGTTGCTGGTACCAGTCTGTGACCGCCCTCCGGAATTCTGGCAAACCGTCAGTTTCTGGGTACCGATGATTTGGGGAATCTAAGGCAGTCCTACTGAGTTCGGCTATCACGTTGCTAGGAGTTTCTAAATCGGGATCACCAATTCCAAAGGAAATCACATCTATACCCTCTGCTTTTTTGGCAGCGATTTTTCTGCTTATTTCTACAAAAAGATATGGTGGTACAGTGTCTAATCGCTTTGCGAATTCCATTTTTTTAACTCCAGCTTCTAGCTGATTCCTAAATATTTAATTATTATTGGAGAACACCTTTGTATACTGTTTCAATCGGTCCCTCCAATTCTACTTCCCCTACCCCATCCCAACGAACTTTTAAATCTCCACCGGGTAGTTTTAAGTTAACATCACCCGATGTAATCCCTTTCAATCGGGCTGCTACAGCAACTGCACAGGCTCCAGTACCACAGGCCATCGTGATCCCAGACCCTCTTTCCCAAACTCTCACTTTGAGTTCTGATGGGGTTAGCACATTTACAATCTCAAAATTTACTTTGTTTGGGAAAATATCGTGATTTTCAATTTTAGGGCCTATCAATTCTAAGGGGAAGCTATCCACGTCTTCTTCAATAAAGGCAATAGCATGAGGGTTTCCCATCGATACAAACCCAAGGGATAATTCGTGTGTGTCCACGTCCAAGGAATAGTCGAGAGTTGGTTCATCAGAGCCAATTTGCACGGGCACATTTTTTGGGACCAAAATAGGAGATCCCATGCTGACTTTAGCACCTATCATTCGACTATTTTCCAAAATTGGGAAAACGTCCAAATCGCCTGCCATTGTCTCCACTGTGATCACTTGTGAGTCACCGTTTATTAAACCTTCATCCCTAGCAAAACCAACCAGGCATCGTATTCCGTTCCCACACATCTCTCCTTCTGAACCATCAGCGTTGAACATACGCATTTTTAGGTCTGAGTTGTTAGATGATGGGCATGCAACAATGAGGCCATCCGATCCTATGCCTTTGTGTCTGTCGCTCACAATTTGAGATATGTGTTTCCAGTCAAGGTCATATTCAAACCCGTTTACATAAACGTAGTCATTTCCGGCTCCATGCATTTTGGTGAATTTCATATCTAACTTCTACTTAACTGGGTGTTGGATTAAGTGGTAGGAATTCTAACATCGAATGGATTTTATAGGCATGCGAAAGTTGTTTAATTCATTAAACACGATATTTTACTGGATATTTCAGAAGTGTTTAACTCATGGGAATCAAACCAGGTTGTTGACCTGTCAATCCTTCTGAACCAGTTATTCTGGGTGCGTATAAGTCTGTGGGTACGTGACTTTATTTTTGATATGCAAAATTGCCAGGTTGAATTTCCATGGAGGTACTCTGATATTTCCCTGTATCCAATACCACTCATAGATGGAAGGTCCATACCATACCCATAGTCTAGCAATTTTTGGGTTTCCGAAATCCATCCATTTCTAATCATACCGTCCGCTCTTGCATCAACTCTTGGGTATAGCAGCGTCCTGGGTATTTGAATACCGAACACAGACAGGTTTAGTGTATTTTGAATGTCGGGTTTCGGTGCTGGCAGTGTGCATCTATCATCGTAGTAGATTTTTTCTAGTGCCCTCATGACTCTTCTTGAATTGCCTAAATCGATGGTCTGAGCTACGTCTGGGGAAGTATTGGTTAATTCTTCTACTAGGTTATCCAAACCTAACTTTGATAAGCGATCAGATAGGTGTTTTCTTATCTCTGGGTTTGGAGGGCCACCGGTTAAAGTCCAATTTTCCAAGAAAGCCAGAAGGTATTGGCCTGTTCCTCCAACAAGGATTGGAACTTTGCCCCTAGACTGTATCTCGAGCGCGGTATTGGACACCAGTTCCTTGAATTCAAAAACACTGAAACTTTCATCGGGGTATTTAAAATCGAATAAATGATGGGGAACGGACTTCATATCTTGTTCGTTGGGTTTAGCTGTTCCAATAGTCATTCCTTTGTAGATTTGACGACTATCGGCGTTGATAATTTCACCGTCCAATTGATGAGCGATATTGATCCCAATCTGGCTTTTCCCGGTACCTGTCGCCCCTAGTATCACTATCATTTTAAATTCTGGGGATCTGATGCCTTCTTTACAATTTTTAGGAAACTATCCACGGTGAGGCTTTCTCCACCGACCAAGACTCCGTCTATTCCTTCAAGCGACAAGAATGAGCTCACGTTCTTGGCATTTACACTACCCCCATACAACACTGGGATATCAGAAGAGCCCTGAATTGCAGAAACCATTTTACGGATGGTTTCGGCTGTGTTTTTGACTTCCTCGGTGTCGGCGGAAATCCCCGTGCCTATGGCGTCAGTTGGCTCGTATGCGATTAAATATTTGCCCTGCCGACGTATATGGTCGTGGATAGACTCTAATTGGGCTTTGATCCCAGAATATGGATCAAAGGCTGTTCCGTTTCCTTTGGTTACACATATAACGGGAACCAAACCCAGCTCAATTGCTTCTGTAGCTTTTAGGGCAACCATTTCATTCGTTTCCCCTAATATGGCTCTCCTTTCTGAATGCCCAAGCAGGACGTAGTCACAAAACTTACTTAAATTAGAAGCAGAAATAGAACCGGTAAGACTACTGGTTTTATCCATAGGACCATCCTGAGCACCTATCTTGACGATAGATAGCGAATCCAAAATAGACTTTACTCCTAACAAGGAGATATCGTCTGGAAATATAACTATTTCAATATTTAAATATTGATGCACCAGTCGTGAATATATACCCTCAGCCAACCTTTTACTGGATTCTGAAGATAGTTTATTTTTCCAGTTTGCTAATATATACATATATTTTGATATTTAATTACTTTTAAAAGTGCTTCTGTTACTACTTTAACATCCTACTAAATATTCTATTGGAAGGCATTGTTTTACTTCTTAAAAGGGTTTGAATATCAAATTTCAAGGATTTGAGCTCTAATTTTGATATGTGTCGACTATAGTATAAATTGTAGGTAATTTATTGTTTAGTTTTGAATAATTGCGGTCACTTTAATCCACATATCAAGCAACTTATGGGGTTTGCTCAATCGGCAGGAGAAGTAGTAAAAGGAGTTGGGAATTATAGAAAAACGGCCTACATATATGGTGATAAACATTGATCATTGAAAAATATCGACCCTGGGATGTTTCGTTACCCAGTAATAGTGCAAATTTGTATGCTCTATTGAGCTAATTATATTTGTAATTTAACCAAATCGTATATTAAGAACTTAAATTAGTGTAATATTTATAACAGCTACAATTTCATGTTTATTTTTGGTTTAAATCAAAGAATATGAGTTCATATCTAAGGTGATATGAACTATATAAGTGTGGATGTACAGGCAATATTAGGATCCAAGTTAGGGTCCAAATTTATTTAGCTTACCCGCGTGCGATAGAACCAGTAACATGAGTTCTTCGGCCCTGATGTTCCCTATCGTGCCCTCTCGACAGCTGTTTTCTGTGAACTGGCCTCCGACCTTACCCTGGGATAATGTGGAGTTGATCAGAAAGGGTACAGGATGCCAACTGTGAGAAGAGATATAGGATGGTGTTGAATGGTCTCCACAGATCACTATTACATCAGGTTCTAATTGGATAATTCTTTCAAGTTTTTTATCGAACTCTTCCAGCATAGCCACTTTTTGGCTAAAGTTACCGTCCTCCCCTGCACTATCCGCAGGTTTGTAATGCAGGAAAAAATAATCATAACCTTGAGAGAAGTTCCTTTCTAAGGTCTTGATTTCGTCCTCAAAAGTTTGATTCGAGTTTAGTACCTCCATACCCAAAAGGCCTGCAACTCCTCTATACATTGGGTAGGCAGCTATCGCTGCAGGATTCAGAGCGTAGGATGAGCCGAAATGTGGCAAATCAGGTATATTTGAGAAGCCGCGCAGTAAGACGCCGTTCGCACTTCCTTTGTGTTCGGTGAGAATTTCCATACTTCTTTGGGTAAAAAGATTAACTGCCAGTGCTGTCCCAGTCCCTCCCTCAGAGGTTGGATTCGAGACGAAAGGTGCAATACCTGTAATTTGGGGATCGGTGTCTGAAACATCGGGAGAAGAGGTTTCTCCCTTGAAAACCAAAACAAACCTGTAATCCATAACGGGATATATTTCGATTCCGAATCCTGGAATCTCAATTTGCTTGAGCAGCTCTACTAGTTCCATGCACTCTTTAGTTGTAATTCTGCCTGCACGTCTATCCAAAATTTTGCCATCAGCGTCTAAAAGGCAAAAATTCCCTCTTGCGGCTACGTCCCCCTTCCCTATAGGGGCCCCTATTCCTAACCCTTCCAGCACTCCTCGACCTAAGAGATATTTAACAGGGTTATATCCAAACAAAGCCATGTGCCCGGGGCCACTGCCAGGCGTTATACCCGGAAGAACTGGAGTGCTTACACCGCAGGAACTATTAGCAGCTAGCCTGTCTAGGTTTGGCAGCACAGCAGCCTCTAGTTCAGATTGGCCTGTTGAAGGATCAGTCATCCCACCTAAACCATCGACAACTATCATGACGATTTTAGAGGCAGTTTGTTTCCTGATACTAGATAAATATTGGAAATCGATCATAATTCCTTAACCTTCTGTCTTATCACGTAGCGAAGCTACTCCTGGTAATTCCTTACCTTCCAACAGTTCTAGAGATGCCCCCCCACCGGTAGAGACATGCGTCATTTGGGCCTGAAGACCAAAAAAATTCACAGCAGCTACCGTTGAACCTCCACCAATTATCGATAACATACTCCCATTTGCCAATGCCTTCGCCACTGAATGGGTGCCAGCCCTAGCTTTTTCCCATTCATATACTCCCATGGGCCCATTCCAAAGAATCGTTTCACTTTTTTGGATAATAGATGAGTAATAATCAGCGGTTGTGGGCCCTATATCTACAATAATGTCGTCATCGTCCAAATCACCAACTGATTTTGCAAGGAAATCGGAATCCTTTAGGAAAGTTTTAACCACTACCACATCAATAGGCAGAATTAAGTTCACGTTGTTTGAAGTTTTTTCGTTTAACAAGGCCTGTGCAAGGCCAATAAAATCAGCTTCTATCGATGAATTTCCGATTTCTTTATTTGAGGCTGCCAGAAAGGTGGCAGCCATTCCTCCCCCAATACAAATGTTGCTTGCTATCTTCGTTAGGCGATTAACGACATTAATTTTATCTGATACCTTCGCTCCTCCCAACATAGCCGTGAAAGGCAATTTGGGGTTTTTCAGGGCATTTTCTAAATAAGTAACCTCCTTATCCAAAAGTAGACCGGCATATGAAGGCAAGAATTTTGTTATACCCGAAGTGGAGGCATGGGCACGGTGAGCCGCACCAAAGGCATCGTTTATGAAAACTTCGGCTAATTCTGATAGCTGCTCTGCAAAAGCAAGATTGTTTTCTTCTTCCCCTCTATGAAACCGCAAATTTTCTAATAGTAGAATTTCACCCTTACCCAACTTGGAGGCAGTTGCTGCGGCTTCTTCTGATACGCAATCTTCAACAAACTGTATCTTTTGTTCTAGGATTTCTCCTAATCTTGTTGCGATTGGTTTTAAGGACAATCCAGGGTATCGCTTACCTTCGGGACGTCCTAGATGGGAGCACAATACCAATGAACAACCCTTGTTTATTAAATGTTTTAAAGTCGGTATCGAAGCCTTTATTCGAGTATCGTCGGATATGGTGCTAGTTCCTTCCTGCAAAGGAACATTGTAATCAACTCTCACTAAAGCCCTTTGGCCAGATATTTCAACATCTTCAATGGTTAGCTTGGAGTTCATTCTTTATTCCTCGAGAATTTTTTCCAAATAATCGATTAAACTCCCCGCCTGATTATTGGGGAAATTATTTTTTACGATGGATAAAGCTTCGTCCTTGATGGTGGTATATCGCAGTTTCGCTGGTTCTTTACCTCCCAGATCACTAAGGACATCAAGCACTGCGTCAAGATCAGAATCCTCGAGAACTCGTTTAAAATAGACGTCACCTAATTTTCTTTTCTGAGACGGTGTAGCTTTTTCCATAGCAGCAATCACAGGAAATAATTTTTTCTTGTTCAAAAAATCTATTTTTTGGCTTGAATCGGAGCCCCAGATCTGATTTATATCTAATTTTATTTGCTTCGCTTGCCCAATCAAGTGACCTGACTGAAACAAACCTTCACATGCTTTGGAAGTGAGTCCAGATAACCCTGCCGCCATTGAGAGAGCAGAGCCGTACAAAGCTCCTGTTTTTTGGCCAGCCATCTCGAGATAAGCTGTTACAGAAGTATCAATTCTTTCTTGCATTTCCAAGTCTCTATATCGGCCCTCAAAAGTCACCAAGGCTCCTTTGTCTAGAAAAGACAAGGCTGCATGAGAGGTGCGATCTGAAAAATGCTGCTTATCTAAGTTCAAAAGGGCTATTCTAGCTATGGAATGCATTCCATCTCCGGCATTAATAGCTTGTGCTGGACCCCAAACCCACCAAAGGGAATCTTGCCCATTCCGAGTAGGGTTTCCAGATTGCACGTCGTCATGGATCTCACAAAACGCGTTAAGCATCTCTATAGACATAGCGGCAGGTAGGGTTAACAAAGGATTTCCCCCCAGGGTTTCAACAGCGATTTGTAACAACATTCCGTGGACTCTTTTGGGGATGGTGAGACCAGGATCTAAACCGTGGATTCCTAGATGATACGAAAGCATATCGTAGAGCGGTAAAGACTTTGAATCCAGATAATCTTTCATCAAGCGATTAATTTCCGCTTGTATTTGATCTTTTGGTTCCATACCGGCCTAATCCCTCTTTTTATCTACCAGTTTTTGTATGTCAGACATAGATATAACACCTTGTCTTATCAGTTTAACCTCATTGTCTTCAAAATGGACTATAGTGGAAGGATCTGACGAGGTAGATTCGCCGCCATCGATAATTAGATCTAGAGAGGAATCTTTAAATTGGCGTAGGGCCTCATCAGCTGTGGTGGCTGCCTTTTGGCCACTAATGTTTGCACTGGTCCCAGTAATGGGATTACCTGTTTTTTCACATAGCTTTACTGCTATCTCATGGTTAGGTATACGGAAACCAGCGGTTTTCAATCCTCCTGTGGCCACATCAGGTATGCAATCTGCTTTTTCCAATACCATAGTCAGCGGCCCAGGCCAGAAACTAGAGGCTAAAACCTTGGCTAGAGGAGGGACAAATTCGGAGAAATTGTTCAGCGAGGAGAAATCTTGGATAAAAATTGGGAGTGGTGTGGTGGGGTCTCTTTGTTTAACTTCAAACACTTTTGAGACTGCTATGGAATTTGTAGCTATACCCGCAATTCCATATACGGTATCAGTGGGTATGCAGACGACACCACCTTCCAATAGTATATTAGCAGCATGTTCCAAAGAATCTTTATTTGCGGGTAATACTGTGGTTATGGCTTGGCACCTGTGAGTTGATTTTGGGCGAGTATAACATAGGCGTTTAGGACACAATTATGAACGAAGAGCAAGGATTAGATAGTACTCGTCGCATAACTTCTAGTGACGACCTTGAAGTTTCAGCTTGCCTTGAAATATCTCAAGAAAAAGCAGGGCATGGACCGGCCACTGAAGGCGAGATGTCACCCCAGAGAGAATCCATTTTAATTGTAGATTTTGGATCCCAATACAGCCGCTTAATTGCTAGAAGAGTCAGAGAAAATAGTGTTTATTGTGAAATCATTTCCTTTAATACTAACTGGAGTGAAGTCGAGGGTTTAAACCCCAAGGGGATCATACTCTCAGGTGGACCGGCTAGTGTTTATGATGAGACTTCTCCGCTAGCTCCTCTATGGGTTTTTGAATCAGGGTTACCTATTTTGGGAATTTGCTATGGGATGCAGGTTTTGGTTCATCAATTGGGTGGTAAAGTGGCGGCCTCAACCAAGAAAGAATATGGACATGCCGTACTACATCAAACCAAACCAAATGAACCTCTGTTTACTGGGTTACCTCAATCATTATCTGTCTGGATGAGTCATGCCGATCAGGTTACCGAATTACCTCCCGGATTTGTATCGATGGCTCATACCGACAATTCTCCAATTGCTGTAGTTGGTAACGACAAAGGCATTCTGGGGATACAGTTTCATCCAGAAGTTGCTCACACACCGCAAGGTTCAAATATTATTGAAAACTTCCTCACAAAAACCTGCAATATGGGGCAGACATGGACTCCTGATAATTTTGTAGTGGATTCGGTCAATAGGATCAGAGAACAAGTCGGAAAAGGTAAAGTGATATGTGCCCTTTCAGGAGGAGTGGATTCTGCAGTAGCTGCAACTTTGGTTCACAAGGCGGTCGGAGACCAATTAACTTGCATATTTGTGAATAATGGCTTGATGAGGAGAGGTGAGCCGGACCGTGTAAGGGAAACCTTTGAGAAGTATATGGATATCAATCTCATTTTTAGTGAATCGACAGAAAGGTTTCTCACCGGTTTGGCCGGGGTAATAGACCCCGAGAGGAAGAGAAAGATAATAGGAGAAGAGTTCATTAATGTTTTTGATGAAGAAGCCTTAAAATTGGGTGTAGTTGATTTTTTGACTCAGGGAACCCTATATCCGGACGTAATTGAGAGTAAGACGAGTGACAACTCTGTTTCTGCGACCATTAAAACGCATCACAATGTTGGTGGGCTTCCTGACCACATGAAAATGGAGCTTGTAGAGCCGCTAAGGTACCTATTCAAAGACGAAGTTCGACAGGTTGGCTTGGAATTAGGACTGCCTGAGGAAATGGTCTTTAGGCAACCTTTTCCGGGCCCTGGATTGGCCATTCGAATTATGGGGGAGGTGACATCAGAGAAGCTGGAAATTTTGAGAGCTGCTGATTGGATAGTGATGGATGAGATAAAGGCAAATGGCTTATACAATGAGCTATGGCAGACTTTTGCAGTTCTTACGGGGTCCAGGTCAGTAGGTGTTACCGGTGATTTCAGAACGTACGGTCACGTGATTGCTATAAGAGCGGTGAAAAGTGACGATGCGATGACTGCGGACTGGGCTCGCTTGCCTTATGATGTTTTGGCTTCTATTTCCAGCCGTATCTCAAACGAAGTTTCGGACGTGAACAGAGTGGTTTTTGATATAACCAGCAAACCTCCCGGCACCATTGAGTGGGAATGAACTGCAGTAAAAAATGATTGATAATTATTCCGACGAATACTTGAAACAGATACTTGCTGAAGTTAAGTCTATTGCAGTGGTAGGAGCTAGTCTAAATTCTCATCGTGATAGCTTTAAAGTTATAAAAAAGCTAATAGATTACGGCTATAGAGTAATACCTGTGAATCCTAATGAGGTTGGAAACGATATTTTTGGACTATGTTTTCATGCCGATTTGAAATCCATAGATGGACCTATAGATATGGTGGATGTTTTTCGTTCTAGTGATGCTATTATGGGTATTGCTCAAGAGGCTATAGAAGTAGGGGCCAAAGTGTTATGGACTCAGTTGGATATCATTAATGAAGCAGCAGCGAGTCTTGCCGAAAAAGCGGGCCTGAAAGTTGTCATGAACCGATGCCCCAAAATGGAATTGGCCAAACCATTTCTGGCCCCTGGCGTTTGGAGTATTCGGACTGGGAAAAAAGGGCTAAAGGACTAATTGTTAATTAAATTATTATGGTAGACGACTCTAGCATACTACATGTCGAACACACTGATGAAGGCGTGTTACGACTCACAATGGACGATCAGCGAAGTAGAAATGCCTTATCAGAGATTATGATGAAATCTTTGATTGAAGAGTTAACAAAAGTTTCCTCAAACGATGCCGTTAGAGTCGTTGTTATTGCTTCCAATGGCCCGGTATTTAGTGCCGGACATGATTTAAAGGAAATAACCAAAGTTAGAAATCAAAATGATTTTGGAGAAGAATACTTTAAAAAATTATTTGGTACGTGTTCGGCATTGATGAAACTAATTGTTGCATATCCTAAGCCAGTGATTGCTGAAGTATCAGGAATAGCGACTGCAGCAGGTTGTCAGTTGGTTGCTAGTTGTGACCTTGCTACCTCTTCAGATTCAGCACAGTTTGCTACACCGGGAGTGAATATCGGTTTGTTTTGTTCCACTCCTATGGTTGCATTGTCTCGAAATGTAAGTAAGAAACATGCGATGGAAATGCTTTTAACCGGAGACATGATTAATGCAAAAAAAGCAAAAGAGATTGGCTTAATAAATAATTATTTTCAAACAGAAGAATTAACTAAGGAGACTATGGTTTTAGCTAACAAAATCGCTAGCAAATCATCCTCCACAGTATCTGTGGGTAAAGGCGCTTTTTATACTCAGTCTGAATTAGATTTATATGCAGCTTACGAATACACCTCTCAGGTAATGGTGAAAAACATACTTCAGGAAGATGCTAAAGAGGGTATTGACGCATTCCTTGAAAAGCGATCTCCTAAATGGGAATGAACAAAACAACAAAACTCCCCATTTTTGACAGCCATTTTCACATCATTAGTAAAGGGTATCCTCTTGAATTAAACAATGGGTATCTTCCAGATGAGTTTAGTATCAACGATTACTATAAACGCATTTGTAGTTACACTTCAGTAGGAGGGGCAGTAGTATCCGGCTCATTTCAAGGATTTGACCAAACATATTTGCTCGCGGCCTTGAAGACGTTAGGGTCAGGGTTTGTAGGTGTAACCCAGCTCCCGGTAACTGTGAGTGATGAAGAAATATTGAATTTAGACAACCGTGGGATCAGAGCGGTAAGATTTAATTTAAACAGAGGAGGATCTGCCGGAGCCGAAGATTTGATCTCTATGGCTACGAGGATCTATGATCTAGTCGGATGGCATGTGGAACTATATCTAGGACCCGAGTCACTCTCTCATTTGCAGGATAAAATTCCTGCTTTGCCCAAAGTCTGTATTGACCACCTAGGTATATCTGATTCTAATCTTGAAATACTTTTAAATCTTATTCGAGATGGATTGGCTATTAAAGCTACTGGGTTTGGTCGGGTAGATCTTAATGTAGAGGAAGCCATAACGAAAATACATAAAGTAAGCCCGGATGCGTTGATGTTTGGGACTGATTTACCTTCCACTCGAGCACGCCGAGTATATTCGGATCAAGACTTTTACACTGTACTTGATGTGTTGGGAGAAAATGAAGGCCAGAAAGTATTTAGTGAAAATGCCATAAACTTCTATGGGGTAGAAAAAACTCGAGCATAACAATATCATTTGGAAGGTAATCTAGCTTGAAAATACTGCTTATTGGTAGTGGTGGCAGGGAGCATGCCATTGCTTGGAAAATTAATCAGAGTCCTAAACTAGAAAAGCTATTCATAGCTCCCGGAAATGCCGGTACGAAATCAATTGGCACTAATGTCGAAATTGCCGACACAGATATTGAAGCACTGAAGAATTTTGCCTTGGCGAGAGAAATTGATTTAACTATTGTTGGGCCAGAAGCTCCCTTGGCTTTGGGCATAGTGGATGTTTTTGTGGAGGCAGGACTTCCTATTTTTGGACCAACAGCTTCTGCCGCCAAGCTGGAATCCAGTAAGTCTTTTGCAAAAGATGTTATGGAAAAATGGGATATCCCAACCGCCTCACACAAAGTTTTTCAGGATTCTGAGGATGCTAATTCATACCTGGAAAGCCTGAATTCCTTTCCTACAGTTTTAAAGGCTGACGGATTGGCAGCGGGAAAAGGTGTATATATTTGCCAACATAAATCCGAAGCTGTAACTGCACTTCAAGACATAATGGTCTCAAAGGTGTTTGGTGATGCAGGAACAACCTTGGTAATAGAAGAGTTTTTAGAGGGTTGGGAGCTAAGTGTGTTTGCATTTACAGATGGAGAATCCATTTCCGATCTGGTTGCTGCTTGTGACTACAAAAGGATCGGGGAAGGAGATACAGGCCCTAATACGGGAGGGATGGGTGCATTTTCTCCACCTAGGATTTGGGACCAAAACCTAAAAGACCAAATTAGAGATTTGGTGATTAGGCCGATTGTTGAAGCAATGAGAACTGATCATGAGCCTTTCGTTGGAACAATATTTGCTGGAATGATGATTACAGCGGAAGGTCCAAAAGTTGTGGAGTTCAATTGCAGGTTAGGCGACCCCGAAACCCAGGTCATTTTGCCCCTTCTTAGAAATGATATTTTGGAGATATTCGAAAGCTGTGTGAACGGACGATTGAAGTCCGTTAAGGTTGAGTGGAGAAAAGATGCGAGTGTTGCTGTAGTATTGGCATCAGGTGGGTATCCTTCAGCATACACAACGGGTTACCCTATCGACGGACTGGCATTGGGTGGAGATTCGGTGAATATATTCCATGCTGGAACAAAGCTAGACGGGGAAGGTAGAATTGTTACTAATGGAGGCCGAGTACTCGCTGTCAATGCTTTGGCACAGGATATCAATCAAGCAGCTGACGTAGTATATGAAAATATCCGGGCAATTACCTTTAATGATATGTACTATCGGACAGATGTATCGAAATAAATTTAGGGTGTAGTGGTTTAGAGAAATTTAATGATTGAACGTTACTCTCGACCGAAGATGAAGTCTGTTTGGTCGGACAAAAATAAATATGACAAGTGGCTGAAAATAGAGATAGCTGTCTGCGAAGCTTGGAATAAAGCAGGATTGATTCCTGATGACGACATAGTCAAAATCAGAAAAGCTAATTATGATTTCGATCTATTTTACGAAATATTGGATCGTACAAAGCACGATATGACCGCTTTCCTGCAATCTACAACGGCCAATTTGGGCCCAGAGGGGCGATGGCTACACCAAGGACTTACTACAAGTGATGTTTGGGATACCGCGACAAGTCTACAACTGGTCGAAGCAGCGCAACTTTTAGATTTTGAATTAGAGCAACTAGAATCTGCGCTAAAGCACACAGCAGTTAAACACAAAAATACTCTGATGATGGGCCGGACCCACGGGGTTCATGCAGAACCTATTACTTTTGGGCTGAAAATGGCCCTTTGGTGGGATGAAGTGAAGCGGGGTAGAACAAGACTTCATGAGGCCACTACCAGCATATCCGTCGGAAAATTTTCAGGCCCTGTTGGCACACATGCTACGGTTTCACCATCAATAGAAAAGGATGTATGCGATTTTTTAGGCTTGTCCCCTGCACCGGTATCTAATCAGGTTATCCAAAGGGATCGGCATGCACATTTTATTACTACCTTGGCCTTGGTTGCCGCAACACTAGAGAAAATCGCCACTGAAATTAGAGGCTTACAAAGGACAGAAATTAGGGAGGTAGAGGAACCGTTCACGGAGGGCCAAACAGGATCCTCCTCGATGCCACATAAAAGGAACCCAGAGTTGACTGAGAGAGTATGTGGGTTGGCTAGGCTCATTAGAGGTCATTCCATAACTGCTATGGAAAATGTGGCTTTATGGGGTGAAAGAGATATTAGCCATTCATCTGCTGAAAGGGTGATACTGCCAGACTCCTGCATGGCACTAGATTACATTACCAATTTGCTGACGGGAGTAATAGAGGGATTACGAATTTATGAGGATCGTATGCTGGAGAATATGGAACTCACTAGAGGTTTGTTATTTTCTCAGCGGGCCATGCTTCTGCTGGTGGAAAAAGGACTTGCTAGAGAAGACTCTTACAAGATAGTTCAAGAGAATTCCATGAAAACTTGGGACGATGGATTGGATTTCAGGAAATTAATATCAAATGATCGTAGGGTGACCGACATCGTGTCTGCTGAAGAATTAGCTGAGCTTTTCGATTACTCGCATTACACAAAGTATGTTGATGATATTTTCGATAAGGCTTCTCTTAGTTAACTATGTCAATCGATAGTTCGGATACTCTATTAGAATCAAACCTTGCTAACTTAATACACAGAGGCAAGGTACGTGACACCCATTGTATCGATGAAGAAACTTTACTTATGGTATCTACTGACAGGGTATCGGCTTACGATGTTGTGATGCCCAATGCGATACCAGGGAAAGGGGCGATATTAAATCAGATGTCGATATTTTGGTTTGGAATGACAAAAGATATCGTTCCTAACCATTTAATTAATTTTGCTATGGATATGGAAGATATGGATCTTCCTGCCAATGTACGACGACGATCTATGATAGTAAAAAAGGCCGAGCGAATCGATATTGAATGTGTGGCCCGAGGATATATAACAGGATCTGCCCTGCAGGAATACCAAGAAAGTGGGAAGATAGCTGGAGTTGAGATGTCTGTGGGTATGAAGGAAGGAGACCTTTTTGAACGGCCAATTTTTACTCCCGCCACCAAAGCTGAAACTGGCCATGATGAGAATATATCATTAGAGAATATGGAGGATATGATCGGGGGAGAATTAACTCATATGTTGAAACGTATGACGTTGGAAATATACCAATTCGCACACAGATACGCTCTTAATAAGAATATAATAATTGCGGATACAAAAATGGAATTCGGGTTTATCGACGGGAGATTGAGTTTAATTGATGAATTGTTAACCCCGGATTCTAGTAGGTTCTGGGACAAAAACTCATATTCTCCAGGTAACGCACAGTCGAATTATGATAAGCAATTTGTGCGAGATTGGTTAGCTAACCAAGGATGGGATAAGGAGCCTCCCGCCCCTAAATTACCTGAGGATATTGTTAACAAAACGAGTATACGTTATCGGGAAGCTTTCGATAAACTTACAGAGACTGACCTACGATAAAAAAAATTAAATATGGTGTTTTGATAAAAGAACATGAGTACACAGAATTCTAAGAATAGGCCTACCCCAACCCAAGCACGCGCTGCCCGTCGAGAAAGAAGACAAAACCGTAGAAAATTTACCAGAGTCTTTATAGGTTTTGCTATTGGGGGTGTTGCCCTTTTACTTATATTAGGGCTTATTTTGCCTATGCTTGGTAATTTAGGTGGTTCAGCTGATAAAGTGCCTGATGGTCCAGGAAAGCAGATCGAATCTGACGGTAAAGATCATATTGACGAAGGTTCAGAACATCCATCATACAGAACTGTACCAGCTGCATCTGGTTGGCACTACCGGCAACCACTTGCCCCCGTTTCATGGGGAATACATACAGAATATATTCCAGAGGAGAAACGCATTCATAACCTCGAGCATGGGGGTATTTCCATAGTATATAGCTGCGCCGAACCGATTAGTGATGAATGTAAGCAACTGGTTGAGTCATTGACGAGCATAGTCGATAGAGCTAGAGAGGCTAATTTGAAAGTAGTAATGTCGCCATACCCCGGGATGGCTACTAAAATAGCTCTGACGGCATGGACTTTTATTGATGCTTTTGATGAGTTTGATGAGGATCGGATAAAAGACTTCATAAATGCTCATGAAAGTTCACCTAACGCACCAGAGAGGTATGCTAACTAGACCATGGCCTTTGCCGCGAAGATATACGTTAGTTTGAAATCTACAGTTAGTGACCCACAAGGGGCGACTGTTTCAGGAGCCCTGTCTCAACTGGGGTTTGATTCCGTTAAAGATGTCCGGGTTGGAAAATATATAACTTTACACATCGACAAATCTTCACAAAAAGAGGCAGAGTCGGTTGTTTTTAATATGTGTGAGCAGTTATTGGCCAATACTGTTATAGAGGAATACAGCTTCGAGCTTCAGGAGCTGTAATCAATCGCTGATCGTACCTTTTGTGCTAGATATTCCTTTTCCCTGCCGCGGATCAAGCGTAAGGGCGGATTTCAGAGATCTAGCAATGCTTTTGAATGAAGCCTCTGCGATATGATGGTTGTTTATTCCCGCCATGACTGTAAGGTGCAGGTTAAACCCACCTTCCCTTGAAAAAGTCTCCATAAAATGTCTAATCAGGTCTGAAGGTAAATCCCCCAGGTCACTTTCTGTGAGCGGTGAGTCTATAATTGAATACCCTCTTCCACTGTAGTCTATGACGGTCAGTACTAATGCTTCATCCAATGGCACAAACGTGTGACCCATTCTCACTATCCCCTTGCCTTCGCCTACGGCCTCCTTAAAGGATCTTCCTAACACAATGGCTGTATCTTCCACGAGGTGATGCCAACCGACATGAGTGTCACCTGATGCATTAATTTCGAGGTCGATTAAGCCATGCCGAGAAATTTGAGCTAATAAATGATCGAACATTCCATTACCGGTTTCAATGTTGTAATTGCCGGTACCATCCAAGTTTACTTTTACCGATATATCGGTTTCGTTCGTTTTCCTTTTTGTTTCAGAGGTTCTACTCATTTTTATTATCCCGTTAAACTATTATCTTCATAGCCCCTATTAATTTATCAGTGTCTGAGGCCGTACCGATAGCGATTCTGAAGCAATCCCCTAGTCTGGGGGAGTTAAAGTTCCTAACGAATATACCCTTTGCAGCTAATTCAACATATACTCTTTGTGCCTCATTTTTTTCGAATTCGCACATTAAATAGTTACCACTAGAAGGCCAAGCTTTTACACGTGGTAGGTTATTTATTAGCTCAAACATCCTTTCTCGCTCCCCTATTATTTTTTCGACATTGCTTAGGAGATAATTCACGTCTTCGAGTGAAGCTATAAGTGCAGCTTCGGCGGCAATATTGACGTTATATGGGGGTTTTACATCCATGAAATATTTCGCCAATTTACCGTGCATGATACCGTAACCGACCCTCAGTCCAGCCAACCCTGCCCATTTGCTCATAGTTCTAAGCACAATTAGATTTTCGTTTTGTGAAATTAAATGTTGGACAGTCTGGCCTGAAAACTCGTAATAGGCTTCGTCGACTACCACTAAAAGTCC
>VFFY01000089.1 GCA_009392675.1 SAR202 cluster bacterium
AAAATCTTACATCTTTAACCTATGGTGGATTACATGTGGCATATTTCAGAAGATGATCTTGAATCAATCGCAATTGGGGCAGGCATACTAGGCACTGGTGGAGGGGGAAATCCTTACATAGGTATGCTTCGTGCCAGACAAATGATCAGAGAAAACGGGCCCGTAAAGGTTCTATCTCACAATGAACTCCATGAAAATGACAATATCGTTTGTGTAGGTGGAATTGGAGCTCCTACTGTTGGAATAGAGAAAGTGCGGGATAAGCAATCTTATTACGCATTAAAAGCCATCGAAGATTTCACCGGTAAGAAAGCTACCGCTATCATCTCCAACGAAATAGGGGGAAGCAACTCTCTAGAACCGATCATACCAGCGTCGTTAGCTGGCCTTCCCATAGTTGACGCAGACGGGATGGGGCGAGCTTATCCCGAAGTTCAAATGAAGACCTACTTTGTTTATGGCGTTCCCAGCTATCCAATGGCAGTATGTGATGAAAAGGGAAATACGGCCTTAATTACAGAGGCCCTTGACGCCAAATGGGTTGAAAGGATGGCCCGGGCGGTAACAATTCAGATGGGAGGAGTTGCTTGCTATGCTTTGGCCCCTATGACCGCCCATCAAGTACAAACCACCGCTGTTCTAGATTCTCTGAGCTTAGTTAAGAAGCTTGGAGATGCTGTTCGCAACGCTCGGACTACCCACGAAGACCCCATTGAAGCTTTGTTGGATGTCCACCCAGGAAAAGTGTTGTTTCAAGGAAAGATCGTGGATTTAGACAGGCAAACCACCGCCGGATTCGCAAGAGGCCAGGTAGTAATTGAAGGTATGGATCAATTTGAGTCAGATAAATTAACGATCGAATTTCAAAATGAAAATCTTATCGCCCGTTTGAATTCGGAAATTATTTGTATAGTGCCAGACCTCATATGCATCGTCGATTCAGAAAGAGGGGAACCAATTACAACAGAACTCCTAAGATACGGGTTTCGAGTAACAGTGCTTGGGTTCCCAGGACCTGATTTGTGGAAAACTCCAGAGGGACTTGCTACAGCCGGCCCCTCTGCCTTTGGATACGACGTAGAGTATTCAGACCTAGAATTGACTTAGATTCTTTGTGTAGCATCGATCATTCAAATTATCTCGTAAGGTAGGTAGCATAAATTTATGCATATAGGAATTGATGTCGGGGGAACAAACACTGATGCCGTCTTGATGGATGGTGATGTGCTAGTGGATAAAATCAAAAATCCAACAACTCCTGATGTTACATCTGGAATAATTTCTTGCATAAACACCCTTATTAGCTCTAGACCAGACGTCGGCCAAATAAACGCCGTAATGTTGGGTACGACCCATTTTGTCAATGCTCTTTTACAACGCCGAGAACTGGCCCCTTCTGCAGCTTTGAGACTTTGTTTACCCGCGACAACGATGCTCCCCCCTCTGGTCGATTGGCCCGATGATTTAAAGAATTCAATAGGAGGACATACATACATGGCTAGAGGTGGCCATGAATATGACGGTCGGGAAATTTCTTCAATTGATGAAAAAGAATTACGGAAAATAGCAAAACAAATGACCGATGAGGGCGTACGGTCAGTTTCCATATGTGGAGTATTTTCTCCGGTTGATGGCTCCCACGAGAAAATTGCAGCCGAAATTATTAAGTCGGAAACTCCTGACGTGAACATAACTTTGTCATCAGAAATTGGCCGCGTGGGCCTATTAGAGCGAGAAAATGCAGCCATGCTTAACGCTTGTCTAGTTGAAGTGGCTTCAAAAACGGTAGCCGCAATTCGCACTGCTATGCTCTCAGCAGGTTTAAATGTGCCTTTGTTCTTTAGTCAAAATGACGGGACTTTAATGCAATCGGAGTTTGCGTCCCATTACCCGGTTTTCACTATTGCATCAGGGCCTACTAACAGTATGAGAGGTGCTGCTTTTCTATCTGGAGTTTTGGATGCAGTAATAGTAGACATTGGAGGTACTTCCACCGATGGAGGAATGTTGATCCGTGGTTTTCCCCGGGAGGCGGCAGTATCTGTAAATGTTGCAGGAGTCAGAACTAATTTCCGAATGCCAGATGTTTTTTCTACAGCTCTTGGAGGGGGATCTTTAATAAAACAAAACCCATTGACCATAGGACCAGAAAGCGTTGGTTTTAAGCTGGCTCGTGAAGCAATGGTTTTTGGGGGAGGTCAAATGACTGCGACAGACATAGCAGTTGCTAATGGAATGGCCGAAGTAGGTGACCGGAGACTCGTTTCCAATATTGAAAGCTCCTTTGCCGAAGATACCATCGATGAAATTCAAAAACGTGTAGAAGATGTAGTCGATCAAGTGAAAATTAGTGCGCAACCAGTTCCTGTTGTTTTAGTCGGTGGAGGCAGTATCCTCGTAAGAAACTCCTTTGACGGTGCTTCAAATGTCCTACGTCCCTCCAATGCTGAAGTAGCCAATGCTATCGGAGCTGCCATCTCACAAGTCGGTGGACAAGTAGAGAAAGTGTATTCTCTGACTGACATGAGTCGAGATGAAGCATTAGATCTTGCAAAAGATGAGGCTACACGAAAAGCTGTTGAGGCCGGTGGTGATCCAAAATCAATAGAGATTGTGGACATAGAAGAAATTCCATTGACGTACCTGCCAAGCAATGCGTTAAGGGTGAAGGTAAAGGCGGTAGGTAACCTAATTTAGACTCAAACGAATCTTTGATTTTAGTTTTTGTCGCTAATTGCCAACGCCCATACACTAAAGGATAGGGAATAACTCACGGAATGGCTCTACCATTAAATTTACCCGTACATACTTCGTTATCCACAGCTATAGTTCCATTCACAATGACAAATGGAATACCAGTCGGATATTGCATAGGATCATCATATGTGGAGTTATCAATCACGGAATTAGGGTCGAACAAAACGACGTCTGCAAAATATCCTGGCTTGATACGACCTCTTGATTCTAAGCCAAACCTGCGGGCAGGGTTATCAGTCAGTCTTTGAATAGTATCCTCAAGTTTCATCATATTATATTTGCGCTGAAATCTACCTATGATTCTGGGAAAGGTACCATAGGCTCTGGGATGTGGATTGCTACCTAATGGTATCGAATCACTACCTACCATGTAATCAGGGCGAGACAATAATTCAATAGCATCGCGGTTTATTTGATCCCATATCGACACGCTGACCGGAGGAGAGGCCCAGTATCCAACCTGTCCTTCGTTTTCTAAAAGAATTTCACAAAGAGTTTCCCCGAGGCTTTTACCTCTTGAGGCGGCAATTTGTGGCAATGACATTCCTTCCAGTTCAGGATGGAGTGGCACATACGAAAATACAGCATCATCTATCGGCCGAGAGTAGTCATTATCGAGATAATCCGACAACCTTTTCCTTTCAGCAGAATTAGCCAGTCTGTCCATAACCGCGTCTGGGCCTCCTTCATGGGCATAACTTGGCAAAAAGCTCAACGGAAAGGTGCTGCCTGTAGGGTATGGATAAAGCTCAAGCGATACGTCGACTCCATCACTGATAGCTTTATCAATTAGTTCTGTTTGAGCTTGCACCTGACCTGCATTACCTTCATTTGTCCGAAAATGAGAGAAATGCACTTTCACACCAGATCTTCGACCAATCTCTAAGGCCTCGGGTACACCTCCACCTCCAAAAGCTCTATCTGTATTCTTATCCCTTAAGTGAGTCACATAGACCCCTTGGTACTCAGCAACAACCTTGCAAAGTTCTATTAGTTCTTGAGTGTCACTCCAAGCGTTAGGAAAATACGACATCCCAGTTGCCAATCCAACAGCACCATCCTCCATCCCTTGTCTTATGAGGCCCTTTGCTTTCTCTAAATGAGTTCCGGTTAGGGGAGCATCTTCAAACCCCACGGTCTCAAGACGAATCGCACCATGGGCAATACAGTAGGCCGTATTTATAGAAACTTTATTGTGATAGTGAGACTTAAAACTCGCTACTGATGACATATCTAGTTCAGCTGAGGGAAGCCCCAAAATACCAGAAAGATACTTTCTATTAGCAAGATAATTTTCCTTAGACAACGGCGCGTATGACAGTCCGTCTTGGCCTAGTATCTCGGTAGTTACTCCTTGGCGAAGACTATTGGCATGCTGTGGGTTTTCAAGAAGTTTTCCGTCAGAATGAGTATGTGTATCGATAAAACCAGGAGAAGCCGCAAGACCACGTCCTTCTATAATCCTTGATCCTTCAACCCCATCTAGACTACCGACTGCCTCTATCCGATCACCTTTGATCAATATATCGCCAGAAAACGGTGAGGAACCCGTACCATCATAAATTGTGCAATTTCGAATTAAAATGTTTGAAATTTGAATCGACCTCTGTAACTTATTTAAGTGCTTGTCTAGCGGCATTATACAGCTTGTTTTATTCCCGGTAGGGCCATTGGTAAACTCGAGAATATCTGACAAGAAATTGATTTCTAACTCACCAACTGTTTCGCCCTCAATGCCCCAGTTAAAGGTAATGGTATTGTACTCACGTGACCTTCAAATCTGCCTGAATTTAATCAAGTGTTCTCCAGTGCCACAGCTAACATATCCGAATATATTTGGCAGGAATTTAAATCAGAATTTGGCATAGAAATATAGGCACCTCCGGATGGGTTATACCTAATAAAAATGACTAAATAGATTAATTTAATAATGTATAGTGCCAAAAATATATATTCAATGCGGAGGTATTATTATGATTTTTCATATCAGTGCACAACATGACCACAGTACTTGCACCAGGGTACTGCATGGGCCGGAGGCTGTGAGATCAGGGCAAGCCTGGGTTGAAGGAAATGACTCAGTAAAAGTTATAGGAGCATGGGGGTATCCAGTTTCTCACCGTAGTTTTGCAGTTGTTGAGGCGGATACATTTGAAGATGTCGCCTCCCTGCTAGAGTTCCATCTCGCTATGGGGCCTGTAGAAGTTTTACCTGTCAACGATAACGTTCAGCGCCGAAAGGATTTGGGGTATTGGGGACAGAGATAGATTTCTGATCCCTTCTGAGCTGGGCTTGTTGTTGTGAGTCCAGCTCACCCATAGATTGCTTCAAATAATCAATTCAATATTTCTGCTTGACATCTCAAACACTGACTCGGCAACCGAATTCCCATCTGTATCCATTCAATCCTTGGCTGGAATTCTAACCTCAACGTTACCCGCCCTTTCTTCTTGGAGAAGGTGATAAACCCTATAATTCAGATTAGCCCATTCTTTCCTGTTCACGGCTGCCGTCATGTCATTGTAGGTCCCAGTAGCTATCTGAAGAGGTACGTTAA
>VFFY01000090.1 GCA_009392675.1 SAR202 cluster bacterium
AAACGAATGGGCCACGCAGGGGCTATAATCACCGGTTCTGCCGGCAAAGCAGAGGAAAAACAAAATGCTCTCTCCGCCGCAGGGGTCTCTATAATCCCTGGACCAGGTGCAATTGCAGACACCCTGAAAGAGTTAATTTTCTAACATTATTTCTACGCACTCTTGTTCTAATTTGCTTCTTTTTTTTAGAACATTTGTATTTACTTTGCTAAATCGCTATGCTAACCTTCCCTTAAATATTCATATTTATAGTTTATGCATTCAACGGTCTCAGGAGATTCATGATGGACAAAAAAGAAAAAACAAAAGCCCTAGAATTAGCCATCAGCCAAATAGATAAACATTTCGGTAAAGGGGCCGTAATGAAATTAGGTGACGCTCCGGATGTGCCGATAGATTCCATTTCGACAGGCTCACCTTCTCTTGATGCCGGTCTTGGTATCGGCGGAATACCTAAAGGCCGAGTCACTGAAGTGTACGGAGCTGAATCCTCCGGCAAATCAACTCTCACATATCATGTTATGGCCTCTGCACAAAGAGGCGGGGGCACAGCAGCCTACATAGATGCAGAGCATGCTTTAGACCCTAGTTACGCTGCTCGTTGTGGGGTTGACACTGAAAATCTTTTAGTCTCTCAACCCGACACCGCAGAACAAGCTTTGGAGATATGCGAGTACCTTGTCCGCAGTAGTGCAGTAGATGTGGTGGTGATCGATAGCGTTGCTGCTATGGTGCCAAAGGCTGAACTAGAGGGCGACATGGGTGATTCCCACATAGGTCTGCAGGCACGGTTAATGTCACAGGGACTTCGAAAATTAACTTCATCTATAAGCAAATCAAACACCGCTGTTATATTTATAAACCAAATTAGAGAAAAGGTCGGTGTTTTTTGGGGAAGTCCAGAAACAACACCTGGCGGGCGAGCACTTAAGTTTTACAGTTCCGTCCGAATTGATCTCAGGAAAATAGAATCCCTAAAGCAGGGAACTGAAATAGTGGGAAATCGTGTTCGGGCTAGAGTTGTAAAAAATAAATTAGCTGCTCCATTTAAAACAGCTGAGTTCGATATTATGTTCAATGAAGGCATAAGTATGGAAGGCGATTTACTAGATTTAGCTGTTGATCACTCTATCCTGAAAAAGAGTGGGGCTTTCTATTCTTTTGGGGAAGTCCAAATAGGACGTGGAAGGGAAAGTGCTAGAACATTCCTTAAAGAAAATCCAGTCTTAACTGATGAAATCAATGAAATGGTCAAAGTAGCATTAAATCCAGAACCGATGGATGATGTAATTGTACCTTTGGATGATCTCGGAAGTGACGAAGAAGTAACCAAAGCTATATAAATGAGTTATATGTTTTGAAAATTATCAAAATGCCCGGAAATTTAAATGATTCTAATCAAAATACTCCATTAGGTCCGTCTAATTCTTTTCAGGATAACAAAGACCTAGAAAATGCCAACAGTATATCTAGGCGATTCATATCGCACCGGCCTAGAAGTGAGGCTGAATTACGAATAAGATTACTGAAAGTATTCTCCCACGAGATAGTTTTAGAATCGGTTGCCCAAATGTATAGAGAAGGATTACTTAATGATCAAAGGTTCGCTCAAATGTGGGTTGATAGTAGGCAGCAATCCCGACCAAAAAGTAAAAATTCTATTAAACGAGAATTGCTTTCGAAAGGAATTTCAGAACATCTTGCAGAAAAAGCAATTTCACAGCTAAGTGATATTGATAATGCTATATTGTGCGCAAATAAGAAAGCTCGATCACTAAACGGGCTTGGAAAAGACGACTTTTATAAAAAACTAGAAGGCTATTTACAGAGGAGAGGGTTCAATTTTTCTATCTCACGTACGGTTATATCAGAGGCGTGGGATCTCAATCAATCTTCTTTTCAAAACACCGCCGACACAATCAATCTATAATTATCTCCATAATCTGTCTGGTGTTACATAGATATTGGAGGTAGTCTTTGTCGACCGACACAGTTGTGAGCATAGTACTGATAGGGGTATTTCTTCTTCTATCTGCCTTCTTTTCAAGTTCAGAAGCCGCTTTTTTATCCCTTCAAAGAACACGTCTGAATTATTTAGTAGCTAACAACGTGCCCGGGGCTAAACGTGTTTACACTATGGTAACTAACACAGAAAGATTACTTTCAACCATATTGCTAGGCAATAACTTAGTAAATGTTGCCTTTGCAGCCGTAGTCACAGCTCTAGCTGTCAAATGGTTACCGGAAGGTCCCATCGCTTTGGCTGCGGCTACAATAGTAGGTACAGGGTTACTGTTAATTTTTGGAGAAATAATCCCGAAAAGTCTCGCTGTTAAAAAATCGGAGCGGGTGTCATTCCTATACGCGAGGCCTCTGAAATTAATAGAACTCTCCCTATTTCCTATGATTCTATTCCTCCAATGGTTATCGAGGGCCACCCAATCTATTTTTGGACAGGAACAAGAACCAGAAGAAGCGGTGACAGAAGGCGAGATTTTATCGATGATAGATCTTGGTGAGGCTGAAGGCACTGTAGAGCCAAATGAAGCGGAAATGTTAGAAAATGTTTTCAGATTTGGAGACACCCAGGTCAGGGAGATAATGACCCCTCGAACCGAAATTATCGTTATGGAACGAGGAACCACCCTTAAAAACTTTCTAGCTATTTATTCTGAGCACTCACATACACGATTCCCAATTTATAAGGACACAAATGAAAATATTGTTGGGATCATTTCTGCCAAAGATGTGTTAAGAATTTTATCAACCAAAGGAATAAATCCAAATGATTCTGTAACTGATGTTATCCGGGATGCTCACTTTGTTCCAGAAACAAAATGGGCATCCGAACTTTTTGAAGAGTTACGACACGCTGGTAACCAAATGGCGATCTGTCTTGACGAGTACGGTGGTCTTGGCGGGCTTGTGACGCTAAAAAGGCTAACAGAGCTCATAGTCGGTAAGGTTGGTGAAGAGGGCGAATCCCCAGAAATTGAATACGAAAGCATCATGCCTAACGTTTTCCAAATTGAAGGTGGAATGGATATAACGGAAGCTAACAACGAGATGGGTTTGGATCTACCGGAAGGCGAATACGAAACAATAGCTGGTTTTGTACTTGATCAAATAGGTGAAATACCTACGATAAATGATGAGTTTGAATATGAAGATATGATTTTCCGTATATTAGAAATGGACCGATTTCGGGTTGAATCTCTACTAATCACGAGAAATCCAAACCCTATAAAAACACTCGAAGATTCTAAATCGGACAAGATTAACGATGCAGATAATACTAGTTAGACACGGCGAAACAATGGCCAATAAGGCGCAGCTAGTCCTAGGAACAAGTGACGTACCGTTAACGGAACTAGGAAGAGGTCAAGCCAAAGCAGCCGCACAAAAAATATCTTTAATGGAGCCTTCTCCTACTATCCTATTCTCGAGTCCTTACCAAAGAGCTAAAGAGACTGCTGGGTACATTTCTAATGTCATCGGTCTGAATCCTATCTTTATTGATGGCTTGAAGGAAATGAATTCTGGTGAAATGGAGGGCATAAAAGCCTCGAAGATGGTTGATAAATATCCTGAGTATATGAAGAACTGGAGACGTGACCACTCTACTGCCAGACCTCCTGGTGGCGAAACTCTCGAAGAGGTACATTCAAGAGCTTGGAAATCCATTCTAAATATCTTTAATGAATATGACGAACCCCTGGTCGTCGTGGTTGCTCATCTTTTTCCGATACAAGGCATACTTTGCAATGTACTAGGTATTAAATCCAACAATTTTGAAAAGCTAGTAATTGATTTAGGCTCCCTGTCATCTATTGAGATTCAAAGTCACTCATATCGCCTACTTAGAATGAACGATATATGTCCCATTAACTGACCCTAAAACCCCTTTTCAAATGTGGTAGACATGAAACCAGTATCACTTCGGGAAACCATTATAAATTCAGTACATAGTCATGGTCTTTCAGGTCGGCCCCTTTCTCTTGCGGTTTCTGGTGGACCTGATTCTATGGCAATGGCTCACGTTTTAATTACAAATAACAGTGATCTGAATTCTGAGATAGAAATTCTTCATTTCAATCATCATATTAGAGGCAGGGAAGCAAAATCAGACTCTGATTTCGTAAATAGCTTCTTTAAAGCTTTAGATGTTCCGACTTTTGTATCTGAAGGAAATGTGCCTGCCCTCTCTAAGAAAAATAAGATGTCATTAGAAGCCGCGGCCCGGGCCGCGAGATATGAATTCTTTGCAACCCACATCTGTGAAAGTAAAAGAAACTCAGTTCTCACTTTAGGACATAATTTTGACGACCAGGCGGAAACTATACTAATGCATGCTATCAGGGGCTCTGGTCTAAACGGGCTTCAAGGCATGACCGGGTTTTCAACTCAAACAATTCAAGGATTGGATTTAAAAATATTTAGACCAATGCTTTCAGTGAACCGAGAGTCTGTACTCAAATATTGCGAGGATTACGATATTCCATGGAAAGCAGACAGTACGAATTTTTCGACAGAATACACTAGGAATTCAATCCGATTAGAATTGATTCCGTTTTTAAAAAAATATAATCCTGAAATATCCAAATCTCTTGTTAAATTAGGGAATTTAGCTAAGAGAGACCATGATTACATACAATCGAAAATAGAAGATATTTGGCCTTCCATTGCCACGACATCAAACGGG
>VFFY01000091.1 GCA_009392675.1 SAR202 cluster bacterium
CTAGATATACATTAGACCCCAATGGAGATTCTAGAAACAGTGCAATTAAACAGGTTGCCTCAGGAAGGTTTGGAGTTACCATCAATTATTTGGCTAATGCAAAAGATATCCAAATTAAAATGGCCCAAGGATCCAAACCTGGGGAAGGTGGGCAACTTCCCGGGCACAAAATAGATGAATATATCGGTGGAGTTAGAAATTCCACTCCGGGAGTGGAACTTATATCACCGCCCCCCCATCATGACATCTATTCAATTGAAGATCTTGCTCAATTAATACACGATTTAAAAAATGCGAATCCAGAAGCTAGAATCCACGTAAAGCTAGTTGCGGAGGCTGGTGTAGGCACCATAGCAGCAGGCGTTTCTAAGGGGCACGGCGACGTCGTGCTAATAAGTGGGGACACAGGCGGAACGGGAGCATCCCCAGAATCATCAATAAAACACGCTGGTTTGCCCTGGGAATTAGGAATAGCTGAAACCCAGCAAGTACTAGTGATGAATGATCTCCGAGGTCGCATCGTGGTACAGGCTGACGGCCAAATCAAAACCGGACGAGACGTGGCAATTGCATGCTTGCTTGGAGCAGAAGAATTCGGACTGGCTACTGGTCCATTAATAGCAATGGGCTGCATCATGCTAAGAAAATGCCATCTAAACACATGCTCGGTAGGAATAGCTACACAGGATCCAGAATTACGCGAAAAATTCACGGGAAAACCAGAACACGTAATTAATTATTTTTTCTTCATAGCAGAACAACTGAGGAAAATAATGGCTGATCTAGGGATCAAGAAAATGGACGACATGATTGGACGCACAGATCTTCTAGATAAAAAAACCCTGATAACCCATTGGAAAACAAAAGGGGTAGATTTTAATCAATTACTTCATATGCCAGAGGTCCCAAAAGAAGTGGCAAGGCATAAGGTGGTCGACCAGGACCATTCGCTAGAAAAGGCGCTGGATAATGATCTAATAAGAGAGGCGGCAGCCTCAATAAACACTGGTAAACCTATTAAGATCACAAAGGCGATCGATAACTCTTATAGGACCGTAGGAACTACTCTAAGCCATGTGATTGCAAAAAAATATGGTGAAGAAGGCTTACCAGACGACACTATCTCCCTAGATTTCACAGGTTCTGGAGGACAAAGCTTCGCAGCATTTCTCAGTAAAGGAGTGTCCATAGACCTTAAAGGCGACGCTAATGATTATTTTTGTAAAGGTCTGTCTGGCGGTAAAGTAGTAATCCGACCACATGAAAAATCTACCTTCAGTCCGGAGGAAAACATCATTATCGGTAACGTGGCGTTGTACGGCGCGACAGGGGGACTGGTCTTAATAAAAGGTATCGCTGGGGAACGTTTTGCCGTGAGGAACAGTGGTGCTGAAGCTGTGGTTGAAGGAGTTGGTGACCATGGATGCGAATATATGACTAAAGGCAAAGTAGTCATTCTAGGGCCAACTGGACGCAATTTTGCTGCGGGGATGAGTGGTGGAGAAGCTTATGTATTTGACGAAAACGGGAAATTTGAATCCATTTGCAACAAGGGTTTGGTTAGTCTGGAAGAAGTATCTGAAGAAAAAGATTTGAATGACCTCAAGAGACTGATTGAATTGCATAAAAAACACACAGGAAGTAAAAATGCCGCGAGAATTCTCTCAAATTGGGACTCTATGATTAAAAAGTTTGTAAAAGTTATGCCAAATGACTACAAGAGAATTTTAGCTGAAAGAGAAATTAACCAAAATATAGAGACTGTGAACTCTAATGGGTAAGCCAACTGGATTCAAAGAGTTTGGCAGAACGACCCCTTTAAGACAGGCCGTAGGAGAAAGATTAAGTAGTTTCCACGAATTCTATACGGAGTGGGACGATAAAGAGGCGGAAAGACAAGGAAGCCGTTGCATGAATTGCGCTGTTCCCTTCTGCATGAGTGGATGCCCTTTAGGAAATTTGATTCCGGATTTTAACGATCTTATCTACAAAAAACAATGGGAAAACGCCTTAAAAGAACTTCATTCCACCAATAATTTCCCTGAATTTACTGGACGAATATGCCCGGCTCCATGCGAGGCTTCGTGCGTCTTAAATATCAATCAAGACCCTGTCACAATAGAATATATAGAGAAAGCAATATCGGATAAAGGCTGGCAAGAAGGCTGGATTAAACCTCAGCTTCCAGAAGTACGTTCTGGTAAAAAAATAGTGGTCATTGGATCCGGCCCTGCAGGCCTGGCTACCGCCCAGCAACTTAATCGTGCTGGGCATAATGTAACTGTTTACGAAAGGTCGCACAGAGTTGGGGGCTTACTCGCTCTAGGAATACCAGATTTCAAACTAGAAAAGAATGTGGTTGACCGACGGGTAGATCAGATGGAACAGGAGGGGGTGAAATTTATCACCAACACTGAAGTTGGTAAAGATGTGTCAGCATCCAAGTTGGCCAACGAAAATGACGTTCTTATTCTTACAGGCGGATCGACGGTTCCAAGGGATCTTGATATCCCGGGAAGAGAATTGAAAGGGGTTCACTATGCCATGGAATTTCTCACCCAGCAAAATAATGTCAACGCCGGTTTACCTGTTGAAGAAAAGAATAGAATCTTAGCCACAGGAAAAAATGTGGTAATCCTTGGCGGTGGAGACACCGGATCAGATTGCCTAGGAACCTCACATAGGCAAGGGGCCAATCAGGTACACCAGCTAGAACTTCTTCCAGAACCACCAGAGGAACGCATAGAAAGTGATAGGTGGCCGAATTGGCCAATGATTCTCAGAACTTCGTCTTCCCATGAAGAAGGGGGGATCAGAGATTACAATATACTTACGAAGAAATTCACGGGCCAACATGGGGTTTTAAAAAAACTGCATGGTGTCAAATTGAATTGGGGCGAGCCAGATCAAAATGGAAGACCCAAAATGATAGAAATTGAAGGGAGTGAATTCGAGATAGAGACCGATTATGTATTCCTTGCCCTCGGGTTTTTACACCCCCAACATGAAGGCATGGTCGAAGAGTTGGGATTGGAATTAGATCCGAGAGGAAATGTCAAAACTAATTCCAATAAAATGACCAATGTACCTGGCATATTTGCTGCTGGCGATATGTCTCGGGGTCAGTCGTTAGTTGTATGGGCACTTGCAGAAGGAAGAGAAGCGGCTAGAGGTGTTGATGAATATTTGATGGGGGAAACTAATCTGCCTAGATCAGCGGGATCCTACATCGCCTAATTAACGTTATTCTCTCTGGTTTGCACAATATTTTTTCCCAAACACAATGGTTTTATCGTTATAATTTGCTAATCAATATTAATCAGATGGGGGGAATAATATGTCGAAACTTAAGGTTGCTATGATATCCAGGAGCAATCCTGAAACTGGCCTTGTTCAACAACAACTAGAAGGAATTGATTGCGAATTCGATGTCTATGTGTGTCTGAGCGAAGGTGAAACTATAGAAGCTGTAAAAGGAGCGGACGTAATAATCAACCAAGGTGTTCCCATGTCAAGCGCCGTAATGGACGAAATCGATTCAGCTCATGGGATTGTTAGCTTCGGGCATGGTTTTAACCATATTGATCACGAATCTGCTACAGACAACTCTGTAATGGTCATTAACACCGCTGGGTTTTGTACTGAAGAAGTCTCAAATCACGCAATAATGTTTATTTTGTCCTGTGCAAAAAAATTAACAATGCTCAACGACTTAACCAAAAATGGTAAATGGGGTTCGGAAACCGGCTCAGTGACATCAGATATGGCCCCTATAACCGATCAAACACTTGGCTTAGTTTCTTTAGGTAACATAGGAAGGGCTGTTGCCAGAAAAGCACAAGCTCTAGGCATGGATGTCATTTCGTACGACCCATATGTTCAGCCTTGGATAGCAAAGGAATATCGTGTTGAGTTGGTTGGTTCGCTAAAAGAACTCGCGTCACGGTCTGATTTTGTTTCCATGCACACTCCTCTGAACAACCAAACGAGGCATCTAGTCGGAGCAGATTTTTTCAGGGCTATGAAGCCAACCGCCTATTTCATTAATACTTGCCGGGGAAGCACAGTAGACGAAGATGCTCTGATCAATGCCTTGAAAACCAATGAGTTTGCAGGGGCAGGATTAGATGTTTTTGATATTGAGCCGACCCCGACTGACAATCCCTTATTTCAAATGGAGAATGTCATGGTGACCCCTCACTCAGCAGGCACTTCCAATAGGGCTGTCATAGCTGCTCAAATACAAGTCGGGCAGGAGGCTGCTAGGTTATTAAATGGGTCTTGGCCTATGTCTTTGGTGAATCCTGAGGTTAGATCCAGCATCGACGTTCGGTCTCTGGCAACTAGAGGTTAAAGCTCTCCAGCCGGCTGCCATTTCTGTCAGCTCCATACCGATTTACAATTTGGGCTTGACCGATTCTGACAGCCGGACATGGAATTGTACTAAGGGTGTTTTAGAAGGTCACTTTAAAGATTAAATTGTCTTTATTTGTACTCAGCACAGGGGCTATCCTCCATTAATAGTCTTAGCCAATACTCTTATATC
>VFFY01000092.1 GCA_009392675.1 SAR202 cluster bacterium
ATTCTGTTAAGAATTATTGAGTTATAACACACCAATCAGAAATAGACATGTGGGGATGGTAGCTTCTGTATGTTTGCATATCGAACTATAATGGCTGTGATTATGTTCCTCTAGGATTAGAAATTTGAAAGTCCGATTAATGTATTGGAAGGAAATACCCGTACAGGTGCAGGCCACCAATGACTCAGAAACCCAATCCTTACCGCTGGATTCGAGATTCCAAGAGGCTGTAGATGCGATTTCGATGATGGAAGGAAGTTATGGTTCGGATGAATACCTTGACGCATGGGAATGGGGCGAATATTTTGAAATTCCTGGGACGTTGGATGATGTCTTGAAGTCCGTAGGAGATCGTTACAACAAAGGAATGCCGCAAAATTTTGTGGCCAAGTTGAGGGATTTACATAAAAATGGGTCTCGAACCCCAAGTGCAGGGTCCATCGACGGATGGATAGAATCGAATTAGAAGGTCAAAGGCAAAATGAATTTAAAATCGGAAACCATATTAGATCGAATATCAAATGGAGAGGTGTTGGTTTCAGATGGAGCGACCGGAACTTTTTTGCAGCAAAACGGTCTGGAGCCGGGTGGATGTCCTGAAGAGTTCAATGTAAGTCACCCTGAAGTTGTCCAAAGAATGGCAAAATCCTACTTTGATGCGGGATCTGACATGGTTCTCACTAATTCTTTCGGTGGCACCAAATTTCGGCAAACCCATTATGGATATGGAGACAAAGTAGACGAATTTAACAGGCTCGCAGCTGAGCACGCAAAAAGCCAGTCGAAGCCAGGAACCTTCGTATGTGGGTCTCTTGGCCCAAGTGGTGAGTTTTTAGAACCTTTGGGGGCTGTGTCTGAAGAAGAGCTGTATCAGGCCTTTTGCAGTCAGGTGACCTCCTTAGAGCAAGGCGGGGCTGATGGAGTAGTTATAGAAACTATGATAGCCCTTGATGAAGCGTCCATAGCCATTAGGGCTGCTAAAGAAAACACCAATCTAACCGTAATATCCACTATGACCTTTGATAAAGGTCCAAGGGGGTACTTTACAATGATGGGCGTAACACCTGAACAGGCCGCAGTCGAATTGGTCAAATCCGGAGCCGATATTGTGGGAACCAATTGCGGAAACGGGATAGATAACATGATAGAAATAGCATCCATGATGAGAGATGCTACTGACTCTCCACTACTGGTTCATTCAAATGCTGGCATCCCGTCACTTAAAGATGGAGAAATACTCTACCCTGAACCACCACAATACATGGCGGAAAGATTCATGAAGTTAAAGGAAATTGGAGTCAACATCATTGGTGGATGTTGTGGAACCGGTCCAGATCATATTTTCGCATTTTCAAAACTATTGGAAGAAAATCAGGGAGTATAAACATGAAACTTGTCTCCTACGACGGCCCTAGACCAAAAGATGTCATAGCAAAATATGGCCGCTGTCTGGAATTAGTTCCAACAGACAAAAGATTCAATGAAATATCTGTAGGTTTATATGTAAAAAATTCTGTCTTCACAGTGTGGTCCTTCAGCACCAAACCTGGTATAGAAAAACGGATCAAAGAAATTCGAGGCCTATTAGTATCCTTGGGAGGAATGACTCCAGTAACGGGGACGTATAATCAAGCCAAATTCGAGTGTGGTTTAATTCATAGCAGACCGGTTCGATTTCTATTATCTCAAGCTGTTGGAAAAGATCCGGAATATGCCTCAAACACTGCCGCAATGGTGATAAAGGATAGTAAATCCAATTTAATCATCAAAGCAGAAGGGTTTGATAGAGACAACACCCGCCGGTACCAGATATCTGCTAGTGGAGAAGCGAAAAACCCAGCTATGCGCCTAAGGATGATTATCGCAGGATTTTCCAAATACGGTGAAATGGACAAAACGGGAGATCAAGAAGTGACTTTCGAGTGCCGCCGTAATCACGATGAATTATTAAGGATTCTACTACCGTATTCCCGGAATGTAAGTAGCGTAGAAACAATGATGCAAGCAGAATCCATGAGAGGCCAAATGACCACTAGCACTTTAGGTTTCAGCCAAACATAAATCAAGGAGCGTTTGAGAAATGCCTTACCGAGAAACCATGTCGTCCAAAGAACGGGTGATGAACGCTTTAGCTGGTAAACCTGTGGATAGGACGCCAGCTGTGAATCCAACCAATGTTGCAACAGTAGAATTAATGGATCTAGTAAATGCTCCTTTCCCAGACGCATGCCAAAGCGGGGAAATGGCAGCTAGGTTAGCTGCGACTGGATATACGGAATTAGGCTTTGACTCTGTTTCACCCTATTTCAGCATAATACAAGAGTCATCCGCTCTAGGATGCGAAATGCAGTGGGAAGAAAAAGATAACTGGCCCACGGTGCGAATGTATAACCCCATTTGGAAGTCCGCTGATGATGTAAAGATACCGGCGGACATACTAGAACACAGAGACATGAAGGCCATAACTGACTCCATCAGAATGCTGAAAGATGAGTTTGGAGATGAAGTGGCTATTATCGGGAAAACAATGGGTCCATGGACTCTCGCCTATCATGTCTTTGGTGTCGAGGGGTTTTTGTTGGGCACAGTGGACAATCCAGATGAGACAAAGAGAGCTTTAGAAAAATTAAAGGCGGTTTCCATACTTTTCGGACAAGCCCAGATAGATGCAGGGGCTGATGCACTGACATTCCCCGATCACGCCACAGGCGATCTAGTGAGTGGGGAATATTACAAAGAATTTTTGCAAGATATTCATACTGAAATGGTAGATGTATTACAAGCACCTCTCATTTTGCACATATGCGGTAAAACCGTCGACAGGATGCCATATATTGCCAAAACAGGAATGGCCTCTTTCCACTTTGATTCGAAAAACGATCCTCAAGAAGCTATGGATGCTGTAGATGGAGGCATCACTCTTGTAGGAAATATAAATAATCCGGAAACTTTGTACGCCAGAGGTCCTGAGGAAGTAAGGCAGGAGGTATACAAATGTTTGGAGGCAGGAGTCCAAATGATTGGGCCGGAATGTGCGGTACCATTGGCCACCAAAATAGAAAACCTGATGGAGATTCCATTGGCAATTAAAGATTGGACCGCTGAAAGGCGTGGCTAACCTATGTGTGATTATAATTTAGTCGTATAATTGCTCCCCTCACATGCAAATTTGTGTTTAACTTCTAATGAAACATAGCCCAATAAATATCAGAGGTTTGTTTACCATATGCCAGTAACTAATGAAGATTTGGAAGCGGAGTTAGCGTATGTAACCAACCCCGCAGAACAGCAGCACATTAGAAACCTGTGGGCTGAAGCAGATCCCCTAATGCAAGACATATCGGTTTCTTTGATAAAAGGAGACAATAACAGAGTTGACCAATTGACCAAGGAAGCCTTGGAAGCTGGGTTTTCAGCCAATACAATTCTAGATGATGGCCTTATAGCAGGAATGGCGATTGTAGGTGTGAAATTCAGAGACAATCTGATCTTTGTACCAGAAGTGCTTGTTGCTGCAAGAGCTATGAAAGCCGGTATGGCTCATGTTGAACCAATTCTATCTGCGTCTGGTATAGAGCCTGCTGGTACTGTGATAATGGGAACAGTGAAAGGAGATCTACATGATATTGGAAAGAATCTTTGTATCATGATGCTGCGAGGATCCGGTTTTAGGGTTATCGATTTGGGTGTGGACACATCCGCAGAAGAATTCATCGAGGCCGTTGAAGAGAATGAGGCTGGGGTTTTAGGAATGTCTGCATTATTAACAACTACCATGCCCAATATGGGTAGAACCATCGACGCATTCGAAGAAGTTGAGATGCGAGAGGTGGTGAAAATTATGGTTGGTGGAGCTCCGCTTTCCCAAGAATTTGCCGATGACATGGGTGCGGATGGTTACGGAAAGGATGCTATATCTTGTGTGGAATTAGCCAAAGCTTTTATGAGCCCCGACACGGAGCCTTCAATAAGTCCAGTTAGCTAAGGTCTATCAAATATTTTGTGGCCACTGAGAAAAAATGGAACCAGTCGACCAAGAAAAATATAGAGAGAGTTTAGGAAGGCTTGAATCAATCTTCAGGTCTATCTCAGATGCAGCCTCGGAGGTGTCTACATGGAGATGCCCGTACAAAAATGTTGAGGACAGGTGCACCGCGAAATTTGGTTGCCGCAACCAAGATAGACCAGCCACTGTTGGAGAATTGTACCTTTGTCTCGGAAGTGATGACCTAGATTATCGCTCGGCATGGGAACCCAGTAATTAACCTAACGGCTAACAGTACATTCTTTCTTTGTGGACTGTAGAATTCACCAAGCTAAATATAGTTTGAAGGTATAACGAAATGTCTCCAGTTTTTGCCGACGGCAAAGAATATCCGATAAGCCCTCAAAAAACGATATTTGATTACGCTGATAATCTTGAGGTTCGAGTTCCGACCGCATGTGGCAGAAATGGGGAATGCCATGAGTGCGTGGTGGAAATAAAAAAAGGAATGGAATCTCTAAACCACCTAACCCAAGAAGAAACTTTCCTAAGAGGTAATTACAGGTTGGCCTGTCAAGCTGTAGTCGAAGATTTAACATCGGATGTGGAATTTAGCACACTAAGAAGACAACCGAAAATTTTAACCTCAGGAGTGAAGAGGCTTGTTAATTTAGATAGCCTTGCTACCAAAAGAGCTGACAGAGTTTTCATAGCGGAAGTGGATGTGGACAGATATCAGGGACACATTTTAGGCTTGGCAGGGGATATTGGGACCACAACCATAGTGTTAAGCATCGTAGACCTGGAAAGTGGAGACACCTTAGCCACTTCCTCTTTTGAAAACCCCCAAAGATTCGGGGGGTCTGATGTAATGAACAGAATTTCCTATGATGGTGGACCAAATAAAGGTGAATTAAAAAAAGTATTACTGTCATCGATCAATTATGAAATAGGTGAAATGCTTAGGGAACATAAAATTCATCGAAGAAGAATTTATGACGCTGTACTAGTCGGAAACACTACGATGAGGGACATCCTTTTTGGTGTAAATGTACAAACCGTGGGCGAAAAACCCTATAAATCGATTATTCAACATGATATGGAATCCGGTTCACGAGAATCCACTGCGATTAATATAAGTGCAAAAGAACTTGGTCTACGAATATTCCCTCAGGCCCGAATCTATAGCGGTCCTATAATTGGGTGCCATGTAGGTGCAGATGTAGCAGCGGACTTACTGGCGATAACGGCTGATGAAACCGAAAACCCTATAATGTTAGTGGATATAGGCACCAATACTGAAGTTGTAATAGGAACCAGAGATAAAATGGTCGCAGCCTCCTGCCCTGCTGGGCCCGCTTTTGAGGGTGGTGAGGTAACATACGGGATGCCTGGGTACGAAGGGGCTGTTGAATCCGTGAAAATCCGA
>VFFY01000093.1 GCA_009392675.1 SAR202 cluster bacterium
AAGCAAAACTGGTTGTTGGATTAAAAGGTCAGGATTCGGAATACACTGCATTGGCAAGAAGGGCTGAAGAAGCCTCTGAAAAAATAGAGGTGATTGGACACATTCTTCAGGTAGCATTCGATGGTGAAGGTGAAGAAGAATCGGCGACCGAAAAACTGATACGACTCGATGGTAGAGAAATTATCGCCGCACACCTGGAAGATTGTATGAATGATTCGCAATCATCAAATTCCAGAGTGGCCAGAGAAGACTGTGCTGATGAAGCGATTGTATATCACCAAGAAATGAGGGCTGTTGAACCCACTGATGTGGATGACATCAATAATGCCGCAATGTTGTCCGACCCAGACACGAAGGACGCCGTTTACGGGGTAATAGAATGTTTGGAAGATATGGAAAACATGGTATTCACCATGGACATGGTTGAAGATCCCCTTACGGGTGACTTTATCGGAAGGGCTGAGCTATACCAACGTAACTGCTACAGAAATGTGAACGAGAATATTGTCGCATCTGCAGACGGAAACTCCCCAGACGGTAGAGCAGCAATCAGCAGTAGCGGCGGTGCCGCGACATCATTAAAGAGAAAGCTTGACTCTGAGGATAGAGAGGCCAGGGCGATACGTAAAGCTATCCGAACTGGACTCGATGACATAAGTGATAAACAATTCAAATCCAACGTGGAAGATCTTTTATATGACAAATCTTTAACTGGAGAAGGTGTCGAAACCCTAATGGGTAACATCTTGAACCTCGCCCATGATGATCTCGAATGTGATCCTCACGGTATTAAAGGTGAACCTTGTGACTATGACGATGAATATTACGAAGATGATCTCGAGGATATAACTGGTAACACAGCAATGAGACTTCACGAAGAAATCTGTGAACTCGATGGCATAAAAGACGATTGTTGGAAATCCCTAGAAGATCCTATTTGGTCCATCGTTAATCAGGCAGCTGAATCCTTATACTCGACCCCAAGAGCCCTGGGTAGTGATGAAGCTTACGCAAAGCTTAACGATATATCTGATGTCATATCCAGTGCGATCCTATCTTATCCAGACCTAGCCCTACAATTTGCAAACGTCAATGGTGATGCTCTCAACGATGTGATTCAAAATGCCGCGGCAGGACTAGTTGGTGGTATTACCCAAGGCGATGATTGGGGTATGGCACAAGCAGTGAGTAGTGATTTTGAAGACTGCATCAAAAACTTAGAGTCAAAGGGCGCCGAGTTAGGTGACGCCGCAGCAGAATGCCTAGGGTATACATCTAGTGCTTTTTCAGCTGAATTCAACCTAGGCAATAAGGATGATTAGCCACCTCTAATATTTATTTATTTGATTGTATTGGAAACACTGGCCCAAAATAATATGGGCCGGTGTTTTTTTATTAATCTCATTCCCAGATTGACTTCATTACTTCCTTTTAGTAAAAAGCAGTGAACTTTACATGAAAACTTTTTACTGGGGACTTATATGGACATAGTTAGCCTCGCTGACCTAAAACAAGTAGCGAAAGAAAAAATACCATCCGATCTGTGGGATTTTATAGAAGGTGCGGCCTTTGATGAGATAACAAAACGCAGGAATGAAGAAAAATTTCTTGACCTTACTATCAATCCAAATTTCTTAATAGATGTTGGAAATAGAGACCTTTCTACCACGGTTTTTGGTGAGAAAATTGACTTCCCAGTAATGATCGCTCCGGCAGGTGCTAAAAGACAGTTACATCCAGAAGGAGAGCTAGCCGCCGCCAAAGGGGCCGGGATGGCAGGAACCTTATACGCTCTTCCTACTGCTTCTGGATACAGTATTGAAGAGGTCGCAGAAGTAGCATCAGGGCCCCTCTGGTTCCAACTGTATCACTCCAGTGATGATATAACGGAATATCTTGTCAAAAAGGCCAAGAATGCTGGCTACTCCGCTATTTGCCTAACTGTAGACGGTCCAACCTCTGCTCCTAAAGAGAAGGATCTAAGAAACAACTTTAAACGTAACCCAGAGCTATACAACGGTAGTTTCAGGGAAAGACCTGAATTTGTGAGAAGCACAGATATTATCGCCCCAGATTTTGCAGACTTTACCCCAGAAGAATACCAAGGGTTAACCTGGGATAGATTAGATTGGCTTAAATCACTCACCAACCTACCCTTAGTAATAAAGGGAATAAGGACAGTTAGAGATGCTGTACTTTGCACCGAATATGGTGCCGATGGAATCGTAGTTTCCAACCACGGAGGACGGCAAATTGATCGAACATTATCTTCAATAGAAACCCTATATCCAATAACACAAGCTGTAGGGGGAAAATTGGAAGTGTATTTCGATTCTGGAGTTCGCCGCGGGTCAGATGTTTTCATGGCACTAGCTTTAGGGGCCAGGGGAATTTTCATAGGTAGACCTACATTTTGGGGAATGGCATACGATGGTCCAGCCGGGGTTAAATTAATGCTTGATATCCTCAAATCAGAGTTTGACAGATGTTTGGCATTTGGTGGTTACAGAAATTTATCTGAGATAGAAGTCGGTTCAGTAAACATACCGGCTCACTGGCCAGTGAAACTACCCTAGCAAAATTGAGGAGGTATCCATATACAAATCAATTTAAGCCGTGTATGGTCCCGGTTAATCTCTTTCAAAGGCGTGATCAAACATTAGGCATTACTTCCTTAGCAAACCATCCAATCCTACTAACCATTTCTTCAGGAGGATAAGACCAAATAGAACCATAATATTCACATCCCGCCTCTGCGTATGAATTAATAGTTTCGATACATGGTTCAGCTTCTGTGAAAACATCAAAGTTTTGCAACGCTCCTTTCAAAGGACTATTTATACCGAGTTCTGAACGTTTCTCTCTAAGCTGCTTAAGGCCTTCCGCGTATATATCAGGACTAATATTCGTTGGGATCCAAGCGTCTGCGTATCTTGCTGCTAGGCGAAGCATTCTTGTACCCCTTACCCCAAACCACATAGGCGGGTGCGGGTTTTGGGTTGGAGCCGGGGAAATTACTGCGCCATCTGACTTGTAATTATTGCTTTCGAAACTTACCTTGTCACCTGTCCACAGTCTTGTGATCAGATCTAATGCCTCTTCTGTCCTTGCAACCCTTTGGCCTGGAGAACCCCAACTACTAAATCCGTCAAATTCGGGCTGGTGCCAACCTGCTCCTACCCCAAGTATGGTCCTACCTCCAGACAAGTGATCAACACTAGCCACGATTTTTGCTAACTGTGATGGAGGACGAAAGGGAATTGGAGTAACTACCGTACCAAGTTTAATAGACGCAGTTTGACCAGCAAGGTAACCAAGTACGCTCCAGGCATCTAAGGTTTCCGGTCCATCGGGCAGCATGTAATGGTCCCACGACAAAAATGCATAAAAGCCTGCTTGTTCTGCTGCTTTACCAACTTCAGAAATTAAATCTCTATCCAAATATCCCTTTTTGACCGGGTAGATCAACAAATGTTCCAACTAATGCTCCTAATAAAATCATTATTGTAGTACTGAACCTATATTTTTCAGCACACCTTCCGCTTCATCCATCATATTACGAATAATTTCGGATGCTTTGTCCACAGAGGTAATTGCCCCAGAGGCGCTACTCGCATTTACCGGAGCAACAGATAAATCGGCATTTTTCATTGCCAGAGCTATATCTGTCTTTAAATCTTCTTTCTGTTCCAGCAATTCTTCATAGTTTTGGTGCCATCTTTTAGTGAATTTATTTTGAATGACCCTATGGCCTACTTCAAAGGGAAAAGGGGCATCAGTGGCCAAATCATAGGATTTAGTGACAATAGTTTCGTCAGTGGTAACCTCTGTTAAGGCCTGTTTGGCCCACTCCGGCCCAAACCATTCATTCGAGGCAACAAATCTACTACCAACCCAAACCCCACTTGCTCCCAAGGCCAAGGCAGCAGCAACACCTCTTCCATCCACTATGCCACCAGCCGCCAACACGGGAATTTCTGGGCACGCATCAACTACCGCAGGAACGATCGAAATTGTACCTATATGACCCGTATGTCCGCCGCCGTCGGTACCTTGAGCCACTATCAAATCAACCCCTATCTCCCTGGCGTTTATTGCCTGCCCAAGTGTTTGCACTTGCGCTAAAACTTTTATGCCAGCATTTTGGGCATCGGCTATGAATGGAGATGGGTCTGAGAAGGAATGACCAATCAGATCTACCTTATTCCTTACCGCAACAGAAACTAGTTCATCTATATCATCGACACTAGTAATAAAACCCACACCAAACGGCTTATCTGTAATTTC
>VFFY01000094.1 GCA_009392675.1 SAR202 cluster bacterium
CCGTACTACATGGCTTTGGATTACGCCCCAGAATTTAGAGCGAAACGTATAGTTCATAGAATAGAGGAGCTTGATAAGGCGACTGTTGAAGATATGCTTTCTATTCATTCGGAACGAACTTCGATACCAGCCTCGGTTTATGTGCCTCATGTACTCAATCTTAGTAACCTGAATCCTTTGCAAGCGCAGGCTCAAAGAATCCTAAGAAATTGGACCTATAAGATGGACCCTGACTCCGCTGCGGCTGCAGTCTATTCCGCATTTAGATGGAAATTACACTTAAAGGTTATTGGGTCTTTGTTGGGAGTATTGGCGGATCAAGCTTTAGTATCCGGGGGACGAGGAGCACCGACCCACATAAACCATCTCGCCATTCGGTTAATAGAAGGGCTTGAAAATGAAGACTGCTCATTGCTGCCTGATGGGGAAACATGGGACACGACCATAGCGCAAGCCTTTGCAGAGGGCGTGGAGTATTTAAGAGAGACGATTGGAAAAGACCCTGAAGAGTGGGGCTGGGGTAAGCTTCATTACACCAATCCAACACACACACTTTCTGAGATATTTAGTAATCACAAAGATTTATTGAATCCACCGTCGGTTCCCATGGGAGGAGATGGTGATACTCCTCAGGCTGGTAGTTTTGCTATGTCAAACCCCTTCATTATGACCGGAATGTCGGTTGCGCGATACGTGTTTGATCCATCTGATTGGGATAATTCACGTTGGATAGTTCCGCTCGGTTCCTCCGGCCACCCTGGTAGTTCACATTATTCCGACCAGACTGATTTGTGGTCTAAAGTCCAGGCCATAAAAATGGCTTATACCCCAAAGGCTGTACAGGAAATAAGTGTGGGCAAACAAAAATTGATTCCATTAGTCAAGTAGACATATTTATAATGGCGAGTCCCATAGATCAAAAGTACGATGTGGTCGTGCTAGGCGCAGGTGCCGCTGGACTAATGTCTGCCTTTACCGCGGGGCGAAGAGGTAGGAAAGTCCTCGTGATTGAGAAATCTAATAAAGTAGGTAAAAAAATCCTAATGTCAGGCGGAGGCAGATGTAATTTTACAAATGAATTAGTCGATTCAGATAACTTTCTTTCACAGAACACTCATTTTTGTAAATCGGCGTTAAGCAGATTCACTTCCAGTGATTTTGTGGATCTAGTTGAACGGCACAATGTCGAATATGAAGTGAGAAAGCGGAATCAATACTTTTGCACAGGCTCATCAAGGGATATTTTGGATATGTTGTTGAAGGAATGCGGGTCAGCTGGAGTGGACATTCTAACTGATACTGAGGTCAGAGAGGTCAATAGTTCCGATTATACTAAAGGTGGTACTGGGAAATCCGACAACCGTTTTTTAATTAAAGGTTTATCAGATATTAACCGTTCAAATCGACACCTTGAAATCAGCTGTGATTCTTTAATCATTGCGACTGGTGCCCTATCTATTCCTACTCTCGGGGGTAGTGGATACGGATATGACATTGCCGAACAGTTCGACCTACCTGTCACGAGAAAATACGCAGGATTAGTTCCCTTCATGTTTTCAGAACCTCTGAAATCGGTGTTTACACGGCTTTCTGGAATTTCTACCCTAGTCCAAATTGAAACAAATGGTTATGTTTTTGCAGATAGTATGCTGTTTACCCATCGAGGGTTAAGTGGACCCGCGATGTTGCAAATCTCTAACTATTGGAGTCCAGGGGATCTATTAAAAATAGATCTTGTTCCCAATGTTGACTTGAGTTATGAATTAATTGAAATGAAAAACCAGTCAGATAAAAGGTTAATCCGATCTTATCTAAACGAATACCTGCCAAGAGCCGTGGTTTTGGAACTACAATCTTTATGGTTTGCGGACTTCTCTGAAGTTCCCATATCTCAAATAAATACCAAAGACCTAATTAAGATTGGCAACACGCTAAATTTCTGGCATCCCAAACCCTCTGGCACAGAAGGGTTTAGAACGGCTGAAGTGACCGTTGGTGGGGTAAATACAAACGGAATTAGTTCCCAAACAATGGAAGTTAAAAAGCATCCTGGACTCTATTTTATTGGTGAAGTACTGGATGTCACTGGCCAATTGGGTGGCTTCAATTTTCAGTGGGCATGGGCCTCCGGTTACGTGGCCGGTCTTGCTGCTTAAACCCACCTCTTAATCAGTATTTACAGTCGTCAGCCTTATAAATTGAATGAAGTTTTTCCGAAATCGAAAGAATCATTAATTGAAAAAAAAGAATTGAGGGTAGATAAATGCCAAAACTCGAAATATTAAGTGAACAGCAAAGAGAAATGCTTCTCAATTGGCCAAGTCCGGAAAATGAGGATTTTCCTTGGACCACTATGTCCAAGCCCTTGTCAGAGTGTAAAGTTGCTCTGGTGACCACTGCTGGATTGCATGTTAGGGGTGATAAGCCTTTCACCACTGCAAAAGATGGTGGAGATGCCTCTTTTCGTGTGATACCTCGACTTACTGACCCAGCGGATATTGTTCAAAGCCATACCAGTATTGGATTCGATCGAACTAGCATTTATAAAGATATCAATATCACCTTCCCCATCGATAGACTCCATGAACTCGTCGCATTGGGGAAAATCGGCTCCCTTTCTGACAATTATTATTCCTTCATGGGAGCCCTCAGAAACCCTGCAGGGCTGACCGGTCAGTATGGCCCTGAAGTAGCCAATAAACTGATGGGTGAAGGAGCTGATGTTGTCCTACTAATTCCGACTTGACCGGCCTGTACTAACGCTGTAAGCGTTATTGCAAGAATTTTGGAAGGAGCTGGCTTAGTAACCACCAGTATTTCTCTAGTTGAAGAGCATGCAAGAAAAATAAAACCTCCCAGGATATTGTCTGTTCCATTTAATTTCGGCAACACGTTAGGGGAAGTAAATAACCCTAGTTATCAGCATGAAATATTGGCAGCCACCTTTGATCTTTTGGATAGATCAGTGGGTCCGGTCTTAGAACTTTTTGAGACAGATAAAATAGAGAGGGTGATACTTTCCCGCTCGGAAGCGATGACTGAATCGGTCGCTGACAAGAAAGATATCCTGGTAGAACTATCTAATATAAAGCCCAATTATGAAAAATGGTTGGAAACAAATAAAGGTAGAACTGCTGTGGGTTTGAGTACTATTGACACTGAATTTTTCCCAGCTGTTATGGGATTCTTGAAAAAATACACAGCTGGTGCGGCGGCTGACTCAGAAATGCGTCCTGAACAATTCAGTGTTGCACATTTTATACGCTATTGTGTCGACGATTTGAAGTCCTACTACCTCGAATCAAGAATTGCGGTAGAGCCGGAAGCCTCTATGAACGAATTGTACCGATGGCTTTGGTCTGATACGTCGCTGGGTGATCTGCTGGGTGAACTTGCCGATGTTATGAATAATTCTGAGGACAAAGAAGTAAAAGCCATAGCTTACGGTGTTGCAAGGTAGAAGTTTTTATCGCAGCAAAATATCGTTAACCAATTTACC
>VFFY01000095.1 GCA_009392675.1 SAR202 cluster bacterium
CGTACGGTCTATCTTGCGGCTAATTTTAAAGAGAGTAAATCCGTCACCCCCCAAATCGCAGGCCCCGTTATAGAGGCCGTTATAAACGAAGTCGGCTCTAATGATACCGGGATGGTTCTGTTCAGACGCGATGAAGAATTAACCGTCATTGAACCCCCTTTACCTTTTTCAATGGATGCAATCATGCAAGATCAAGACACACTACTTTTGGAAGACATATTTGATGTACCTAAAACGGTTGCAGTGGTCCTAGTCAGACTAGGAAGATATGCGGTTGCACTAATGGATGGTCAGGAATTAGTAGAGACGAAGACAGAAGGTCGTCAGATGAAAAATCGTCATAAGGCGGGAGGATCCTCACAAAGAAGATTTGAGAGAAGCAGAGAAAGATTGATCCGAGAACTATATGACAAGGTCTGTGAAGTGTCTCAACGTATATTTGAACCGAGGATGAACGACATTGATTACCTGTTTCTGGGCGGTGAGAAACACACGGTAAACGGATTCAAGAAAAGGTGTGGATTTATTGAAAAATTTGATGGGAAGGTTATGTCTAGATTAATAAATATAGATGAACCAAACAGTGAGGCTTTAAGGTCGTTAGGCGATGAAATATATAAAAGTAGGGTTAGGGTCTTTAAGACAGTTCGATGACCAGTATTTACTGAGAAGTATACCCACCGTCTATAACTAACGAAGAACCAGTAATGAAGGATGCTTCATCAGAGGCAAGAAATAAAGCTGCGTTAGCTATTTCTTCTGGTCGTCCTAAACGTCCCATAGGGTGTAAATTCTTTAATTGTTGATAGGTAGACTCATTGTTAGTTAAAGATTCAGTTAGGTTAGTCTCCACATATCCTGGGCACAAACAGTTGACTCGCACATTTTTGGATGCCATATCGTTTGCCAAAGTTTTCGTGAATTGGATGACACCACCTTTTGAAGGAGGATATGCATTAAACCCACCCCCGATACCAACTGGATATCCTACCAATCCGTTTATGGAAGCCAAGTTGATTATTGATCCACTTCCGTTCAGTTCCATTTCTGGTACTGCATGCCTAGAGACCAAATAGGTACCTTTTAAATTTACCTCTATCACCCTGTCCCATATTGCCTCAGGGTCTGCATCTTCTTCAAAAGCGTTTCGGCTACTTATTCCGGCACTGTTAACTAAGATATCGAGTTTTCCATATGCTTGCTTAGCTTTATTTACCATTTCAGCAGCATCACCTGATTTGGTAACATCGCCTGAAATTCGCAAAATGCTGCTAGTGTCTCCAATGTTGGTATCTGGAACCGATATATCTGCCGCTACAATGCTGGCTCCCTCTTCCACGAATCTTTTTACGCATGCCTCCCCAATTCCAGACTTAGCGCCTGTTATAAGGGCTACTTTCCCAGATAGCCTTCCTGTATTTTTATTTGCGCACATATCAAAATTCCTAATCTAGTATTTGACAACATTAACATGTATTTAATCTTTCGGTAATTTGTGACAGGAATATAAGGCTGATAGAATCTTTTCGCTAGAACTTACGGTTACGAGGAGAAGAACTATGCCTGAATTTAAGAATCATGTCCTGGTTTGTGATGTTGAAAGAGAAGATGGAATTCATTGCGGAAATAAGGGTGGCGCGGAGGTAAAACGAAAAGTTGTAGAAATGTTGTCGAAGTACGGACTCAGAAAAAGCGTATATGTTTCTAGTACGGGTTGCACGAGTCAACATAGGAAATGTGAAACTGATCAATGCAGCATGATTGTCTACGGGCCTGGAAATGAAGGCACATGGTACATTGCAAACCCGGATGACGTAGAAACAATTGTTAAAGAACATCTCGTCGACGGAAATACAGTTGATGCTCTGGTGAATGACGGAATGAAAATAAATTTGGATGCCTAATTACTAGTTTAAGAAGCTGATTCTATTATCTTGAAAGTGCTTCTACTGTAAAATACGGCTTTGCCTTTTCCTTTGATTTTGACTCCGTTGTCTCCCAGAAAAACTCCAGTAGCGGAGTCAATACCAATAATCTCCATTCCTGACTGTAACTCGGATTGATTTTCAGATGAAACTGTTTCGGGGACACTATTTTCATGGTGAGGTAGGACAGCAGTATTTGAAATAAGGCCGATGGCTGGCATCCAACTTCGGTATCTCATTTTGCTACCTAATACCATTGCTCCTGCACTCGAACCTGCTAGAGTTGCCCCTTTCGATACGGCTTCTGTAATAGAGGCCATGAATGGTGTTTGGTATAAAGTTTTTAACAGGTGTTTTGGGTCTCCTCCTGTTAAATATATGAGGTCGACTTCACGTATGTTACTGAAGTAGGTTTCATCTTCTGCATGGGCTCTGTTTAAAATCAGGATTGGGTTCGCATTTGCTCCCAGAGAATCAAAATATCGAACCCCATTGTCTGCAGCCTTTTCAGGTTGTTGGTTTGCGGCGGCCGTAGGAATTATCGCGACAAGTGGATGTTTTTTATTTAAGGACTCCACCAAATAAGAATCCATAGCGAGGCATTCTTCCTGAAATTCCCCACCTCCAACCAAGAGAATATTATTCATAAGTTTCTTGGTTTAGACTCGTTAATCTGATATTTCTGCAATCATTTCTATTTCGATTGGCATACCGCCAGGTAAGGTTGCTACTCCAACTGCTGATCTGGCATGACGCCCTTTGTCACCAAAAATTTCTACCAGTAAATCGGAACAACCGTTTGTCACAGCTGGAGGCTCCGTGAAGTCTGGTACTGAATTAACCATTGAGAGTAGTTTGACAATCTGGTTAACTCTATCTAGTTCTCCTAAGTACCCCTTTAATCTGGCAACCAAGTTTATTGCCGTCAACCTAGCGAGATCATAGCCTTCCTCCACACCAAGGGTTCCGCCGAGTTTTCCTATATAGGGACTTCCATCCGGTTTGGGGGTGGGTCCTACCCCTGAGAGGTATATTAAATTACCTGTTCTCACCACCGGCACATAATTTGCCATAGGAGCTGGCGAATCTGGTAATTCGATTCCCAATTCCTTAATTCTGTCTTCTATCGTTCCCATTGGGTTCTCCTAGTTGGACTTTTTTTATCGTTGCTACTATTGTTCAATTCTATGTAGGACATATCGGCACAGAGCATAATATCAGAGGGGGTCCAAATGAGCCTAACAGAAGATCATGTCAGACTGAAGGCGGTCAATCATGTGACATACAACGTAGTTGATAAAGAGAAGGCAACAAAATTTTGGGTAGACGTACTTGGAGTGAAACAAATACCTAAACAGGTTGATGCTGAACACATAATTTGGCTCCAATTACCGAGTGGAGCGATGATACACATTGTTGAAAC
>VFFY01000096.1 GCA_009392675.1 SAR202 cluster bacterium
CCTGCCGCAAATTTCTCCCTTGGTGTCGAATCCAAATATTCCGGCAAAGTATCATCCGGCAGGCCAAAAAACACTTTAGAAAGCAACCTCAAAATATATACAGCTGTGATCGCAGCTCCAATAACTGCGAGGGATCCCAAAATGATGCCCCAAATCTCATAACTTTGAAATATACCAATAAATATTAATAGCTCTGCTGCAAATCCACTAAGGCCTGGTAGACCAAGAGAAGTTAAACCCGCTAGAGTGAACAGGACGGCTATTATTCCCATCTTCTGTGCCAGTCCGCTAAGTACTAAAGAATCCCTGGTATGTGTACGTTCGTAAATCATTCCTACCACAGCAAAAAACAAAGCAGTCATAACCCCATGGGAAAACATTTGCAACACGGCTCCGTTCAATCCCACAAGACTCAATGTTCCCAGTCCCATTAATACATAACCCATATGACTAACTGATGAATAGCCTATGACATATTTCAGGTCCGTCTGACCCATTGCTGAAAGAGCACCATAAATCACATTAACCGCCCCGAGTCCTATCAATAACGGCATCCAAACCTGAGCCCCTTCTGGCAAAAGGGTCATTCCAACTCGAATTATGCCAAAAGCACCCAATTTCATAAGCACACCGGCATGAACCATACTTACTGCAGTAGGCGCAGCCACATGGCCATCTGGTGACCATGTATGAAAGGGCCATAACCCAGCCAGTATTCCAAACCCAATCATAAGCATCAAGAAAAAAGCACTTTGGAATTCTGAAGAGAATTTGTCAGGAATTACTTTTTGGATTTCATCAATATGAAAGCTTCCTGTCCCAGACTGTACAAACATAGCAATTATGGCAATCCATATTAAGACACTCCCCGCAACAAGAACTAAGGTTAGTTTCATGGCGCTGTATTCTTTGGTCCTCTCAAAAGAAGAGAACTTACTGCTACTTCCCCATTTACCAATAAGCAGGTACATCGGTAGAACTGACAATTCATAAAAGAAAAAGAAAAAGAAAAGATCATAAGTAATGAAAACGCCAAAAACCCCTGACAATAACAGAAAATATAAGATGAAAAAATCTTTATTATTTACATTAATATTCCACGAAACCACAGTACCGGTGAACATAACAATACCGGTTAAAAGCACCATCGTTGCGGCTATACCATCTATCCCAACCGACATAGATATAGCTCTTTGAGATTCCCCCCAGGGTCCTATTAAAGATAGCCACTCATATTCATAAATAAATTGCCTGCCACCTTCAGAATGATCGAATGATAAGAAGAAATAGAAAGATATAATCAAGACTAGAAAAGCAATAGTTGTAGAAATCCAACGGACAAGATTAGCTCTATGGCCTGGAATGAAAAATAAGATGAAGCATCCTAAAATTGGTAAAGCAACCAAACCTGCGGGGTTGGAGAAACTGAGGAATTCCATTAATTACTGACCAATATCCACATAACAGCCATGAAGAATATACCTATTCCCATAGCAGCGGCGTAATTGTACAACTTACCCGTCTGAATTAGCCTCACTTTAAAGGCAGAAAGCAATACGGATACTCCAATGCCATCAACTCCCGTGTCGTTAACAACAACTCGGTCGAATATAGAAATAAATCGGGCTGCTGACAACACTATTTTATCTATTATCCATTGATAAATTTCATCTATATAGAATTTAGATACGGTCAACTTATATAAATAGCCGAACCTTAAAGCTACCAGATGATGTGAAATTTTGTGATGCCCATAACACATATAACCAATTACCAGGCCAGACAAAGCTATCAAAAGAGAAAGAGGAGTTATCCAAGGTGAAAGATGAAAATGATGCTTCGAATCGATGAAATTACCCAACCCTTCAAAATCTCCTAATGGTAATGGAAGAGCCAGTATGCCCAAAACTGTTCCAAAAACAGCCAGTATTACAAGTGGATAAGTCATTACCCGAGAAGATTCATGGGCGTTTTTCGCCCCTTCGCTTCGAGGTTCCCCTATAAAAATTACGCAAAATAAACGAATCATGTAAAGCGAACTGAGAAAAACGCCAGCGAGGGTAATAAAAAGAAATATGGGCCCAAGTCCCTCATGTATTGAAAGCAGCATTTCATCCTTACTAAAAAATCCACTCAGAGGGACAATTCCTGCAAGGGACAAACACCCAACGAGAAACGTGACTCCTGTGACAGACATATTTCGTCTCAACCCTCCCATCTTCCAACAATCAGTCTCACCGTTCATCCCATGCATCACACTTCCTGCCCCCAAGAACAGGAGAGCTTTAGAAAAGCCATGCACTACTAAATGAAACATCGCAGCAGCCAGTCCTCCGGCACCTAAAGTTAAAACCATCAGCCCCAAGTGGCTTATCGTCGAGTATGCCAAAATTTTTTTTATGTCTGTCATTACCAAAGCGATTATTCCTGCGAACAAAAAAGTAAACAGCCCCACCGTAGCAACAAGGGTCAAAAACCCTGGAACTATCTCCAGTAACGGCAGCATCCGAGCAATCAAATAGACCCCTGCAACCACCATAGTAGCCGCATGTATAAGGGCTGAGACAGGAGTTGGTCCTTCCATGGCATCAGGCAACCAAACATGAAAAGGAAATTGAGCCGATTTACCCATTGCACCTAGAAACAGCAGAAGGGAAGACCACATCAAAGTAGATTCTGGTATAGCCCCATTTTGGGCTGCGTGAATTATGGACGGTATATGAAAAGTACCCGTAGCCTTAAATAACAATATAATGCCAATTAGAAGGCCAACATCTCCCAACCTCGTGGTTATAAAAGCCTTCTTTGCCGCTTCTGATGCAGCTTTCTTCTCAAACCAAAACCCTATAAGTAAATATGATCCCAATCCCACCAACTCCCAGCAAAAATATAGGAAAAGTAAATTATCGGCTAGAACCAAAGCCAACATAGCCCCCGCAAACAAGGCGTGGACGGCAAAATACCATGAAATTCTAGAATCACCTGACATGTAACCCACTGAATATATCTGGACAAGCAAAGATATAGACGTCACCAACCCCAACATAAGTATTGAAATTTCATCGATTACAAATCCCCAAGTAATAGACCAATTATCAATGACAATCCAATCGATGCTTACACTTGCGGGATTAAACCCTGTAGAGATGAAATCAACGAATATCAAACAGAAAAAAATAAACCCTAATAGTGCTGCTGCTATAGGCAAAAAGATCCCTTTGTAGGGAAGGTTTTTGCCAAACAAACTAGTTATGCAAAAAGCTATAACTGCCAACCCGGGTATTATCCATGCAAATTCAGCACTCAAGATCATAATTCAGATTCTAGCCCTTTAAGATATCCAATTCGTCAACATTAACGTTGTTTTTATTCCTATAGAGCCTCAAAATAATAGCCATAGCCAAAGCTAGTTCTGCCGCCGCTATGGTGATGATAAATATTACTAGGACTTGTCCTAAATTTCTGTGGGCTGATCCAAAACTTGAAAAGGCTGCATAGCCGATCAAATTAATGTTGACTGCATTAAGCATCAACTCAATTGACATTAATATGAGAACTGCGCTTCTCCTAGCCAATACTCCATAAATTCCTATACAAAATAGAATCGCGGCTAATAACTGAAAATAAATTAATTCCATCACTTATCTTCCCCATTATCCCTACGAACTACTACTACTGCTCCTATAAGAGCAATGAGCAGTACTAAAGATGCAAGTTCAAACGGTATAGCCCAATCTGAAAACAAACTCAGACCTAATTCAGATATATTGGTACTTCCCATTGTGGTGGTGGTACTGTCCTCGATCAAAATGGGAATTCCCAATAGGCCTAACAGGGACATTGCCACTATCAGTGCTATTGGCCATTGCCTGTTTGCTTTCAAGAATTCAAAATCTTGAATCCTAGTTAGCATAAGTGAGAATAGAATCACGATTACAACAGCCCCTCCATATATCAGAAGCTGCACTAATGCCAAAAACTCGGCAAGCCCTATTAGAAATACGCCAGCAGTTCCTACCATCGCAACCAGTAAGGATAGGGCAGCATAAACAATGTTTCGTGCAGCCACGACTCCAATCCCACCCGAAATAACCAAAATGGCTGCTATCGCAAAAAACACTACTGACATTTAAGAGGAATCCTCTGATTGCTTTGGAGGTAACGGTATTCCACTATTTTTTTGTGGTTGCTTTGGAGTCCATTGAAGTTTATTTTGATAAACAACACCCATGTCCAACAATTGATTCAAATTAACTCTATTCGCGTTTCTTTGATATTTGCTCAATTCATACTCGTGGGACATTTCAATCGCATCAAAGTTGCACACATCAACACAGATGCCACACAAAATACACCGTCCTAAATTTATCTCGAAGCTCTCTATGATTTTACGACGCCTACTCAGGCCTTTTTCATGCTGAGGATTATCTTTCATTTGAGCCGACATACACTGAGTAGGGCATTCTCGAACGCATACCATACAGCCGGTGCAGTATGGTTCCTCTACATCATAATCCCAAGTTAATGCCGGAAACCCCATGTATCTATTTGAAAGGGGTAGACGTTTTTCAATCGCCGGATACTCAGCAGTAACTGGACGCCTTAGAGTGGACCTTATAGTAACCATAAGGCCATTTATGAAACCAAGGACGGGGTTCTGTATTTTCATCTATACCTCAGCTCTATTGGAAAGCTGAGCTCTTATATCACTACTATTAATAATCGTCACAGTATCTTGTTTATGTCCAGCTAAAGATCCTTTCTTTATGAAATAAAAAGTTACACCCAGGAAACCAAGAGATACCACCGTGATAACCCAGTGTGGCAAAGCATAGTAAAGTACCGATGCGGTAAGAAAAATATTAATAAAGGATGCCGGAACCAGTATTTTCCATCCGAACGACATCAGTTGATCAATTCTCAATCTTGGATATGTACCACGAATCCAAAATATAACCCAGATCACAAGGGCAGTTTTTATTAAGAACCAGCTGAGTGAGGCCACAGTTTGAACAATCCCACTGAAAGGTAATGCAGGGGATTGCCAGCCGCCGAGAAATAACAGTACCGTTAGAACGGCGATAGTAAACGTGTTCATATATTCGGCAAGATAAAAGACTGACCAATGGGCTCCGCTGTATTCCACAAATGGGCCGCCAACTACCTCAGATTCTGCATGATGAATATCAAAAGGGGTCCTTCCTAATTCCGCTAACCCTGCAGTAAGAAAAATAAATAACCCCAACGGTTGTTTAATGGCAAAGGGCCATCTGGCCTGATCATCAACTATTTCCTTCAGATTGAACGACTGGGCTAAAATTCCTATCGCCAAAATAGCCATTATGAATGGGATTTCATAGCTTATAAGCTGACCGGCTGCTCTCAAGCCCCCTATCATTGCCCACTTATTGGCGGAACCCCATCCAGCCATTAGCAATCCCATGACAGACAAAACTGAAATAGCAGTTATGTAAAAAAGCCCCATATCCAAGTTTGCGAGTACAACTTCCTTTGCCAACGGAATTGTCACCCAAATCAAAAACCCTGGAAGAAATACAGCGAGGGGCGCGATCCAAAAAATTTGCTTATTAGCGGATGCAGGTAGGATATCTTCTTTAGTGAGCAATTTTAAAGCGTCGGCAAATGGTTGAAGAATTCCTTTAAATCCCACCCTGTTAGGACCTTTTCTTTGCTGTATCCGGGCTAATGCCTTTCGTTCAGCCAAAGTCAAAATAAGAACTACCATAAAAATAAAAAAAAGTAGCAGAGATGCTTTAAAAAACAAGCCAACGATTTCAGGCATATTCATCGATCGACCTCTCCCATTATAATGTCAATCGAACCCAGCACTAAAACAGCGTCGGCAATATAGGTATCCCTAAGCATATATTCAAGGGCTTGTAGATTTGCAAAAGATGGTGGCCTTACTTTAACTCTGTAGGGTTTATCTGAGCCGTCGCTTACCAGGAAAACTCCTAGGTCACCTCTGGGAGATTCTGTACGAACGAATACCTCTCCAACTGGTGGTCTAATTATCCTTCTAACTTTGGCAGAAATATCGCCGTTGGGAATATCGGATATGGCCTGTTCTACTATCTTGATTGATTCTCTCATTTCTTCAACGCGGACATAATATCTATCCCAACAATCACCATTACTCCCCACCGGTATACCAAAATCAAACCGATTGTAAATTGAATAAGGGTCTGTGACTCTTACATCTTCTATAACACCGGACGCTCGCAAAGCAGGCCCGGTCACACCATAATCCAAGGCATCCTCTCCAGTGATGATACCTACCCCTTTTGTGCGAGCAAGAAACATCTCATTTTGGGATAAAAGACTGTCGCATTCATCGACACCTCTTTTGAGATGATCAAGTAATATCAGCACATTTTCATCAAAATCATC
>VFFY01000097.1 GCA_009392675.1 SAR202 cluster bacterium
TAATGCTTTGGTTTTTTTCTTCTTCCCAAGGTATAAGCACAACAGAATTTAGGTTCTTAATCATATTAGAAAATAAGATAGGGTCTGATAGTTGCGGCACCACAGACCTACCGCTCTGCTCAGCTGCTTCTTTTATTATTCGCCTCCACCGGCCCATCTTAGACTGGCTTGGGATTGAAACTTCAGTCCTCTCCGATGTAAAAGGGACAAACCGTGAAATACCAGTTTCAACCCCTTTCTGTAAGGCATATTCGTACCTTTCAGATCTTATCAGCGCTTGATACAGGGTAATGAAAATTCCTGGTTCATTATGTGAGTCATTGGCCGAAAGTACAGTACCCAAACTAGCTTTGGTTTCAACTACCTCCAAGCGAACTTGGTAGTCCACACCACCCCCATCAAACACCACCACTTCATTCCCACCCCTTAGCCGCAAAACTTTTTTCATTTGCAGCGAAATTTCTTCTGCAAAATGGACTCTCCCATCTTGTATGTCAGATGGATCAATTAAAAACCTATGCATAACAACCCAATTCGGTCACAAGTTACCTATCAGTTGCTACATTCTTGGTAGCTAACACCGCTGTCCAATCGCCATCAACAAGAACTTTATCGAAGTGTACCCCATGTAAGGAATATTCTTTTTCGACGTCCTCCAAAGAACTTTCCAAAATCCCAGACAGTACCAGCCTTCCACCATTCGCAACTGCACCTACTATGTACTCGGACAAATTTATCACAACTTTAGCGGCAATATTTGCCAGAGCAACATCAAAGGCAGCATTTTCAACTCTGATTTCAGGAAAAGAGCCGTTCAATATGGTTACCTGAGAAGAGATACCATTTAATTCACAATTTTCTAAGGCAACTTCGACCGACCGTGATTCTATTTCTATACCAAGAATATCTCCGGCGCCTAGTTTTGCCGCTGATATCGATAAAATTCCCGAGCCACAACCGACATCAATCACTTTCTCTCCACCAACGATGAGAGTTTCAAGAAGTTCCATACACATCCTGGTTGTTGGATGATGACCAGTTCCGAAAGCCATACCTGGGTCCAATTTTATTAAAACGTCGTCATCCAAAGATTGATGAGCCCTCCAGGTAGGACATATGACAAGATTAGATCCAACCCGTATCGGATGAAAATACTCCTTCCAATTGGATTCCCAGTCTTCCTCCTCAACTTCTCTCTCTTTTATTTCAGAGATAGTTGCAAAATGAGCCACTAACCTAACAGCGATTTCTATATTAGACTTTCGTGACCTAGCTGATTCATCTAAAGGCACAAAAGTTACTATTTTAACGGTTTGCAACTGGGGGGCGTTTTCACCTTCATCCGGATTGAAGCCTGCCGGGCTTTCAATTGCCACACCACCTTCTCCATACCTATAAAAGATATGACTTAACGGCTCAACATATTCAGGAGGAGCCTCGACACTTAATTCAAGCCATTTCAATTGGTAAAGGCGCTTCTGAATTTATCGAATATGCCCTTATCCTCATCATCTTCAAAAGTGTCAGGCAGAGATTCTCCTAGTTCGTTCATCAATTTTTGTTGCTGAGAATCCAACTTTTTTGGAATTCTTACATCGATTAATACCAATAAATCTCCCCTTCTATCGCCTCTAAGCTGGGCCACCCCTCTACCTCTCACCCTAAAAATCCGTCCGGTCTGTGTCCCTGGAGGAATTTCGATCTCATAGCAACCATCCAATGTGGGTACTTCAATTTTAGTTCCAAGGGAAGCTTGAGCTATGTTTATAGGCAACCTGTATTTAATGTTTATCCCATCTCTCACAAAATAGTCATGTTCCTTGATTTTAAAAGCAACATACAAATCACCCGGAGGCCCCCCATTTATCCCATGCTCTCCTTCACCAGTTAACCTCACCTGAGTATCTTCCTCTATTCCCGCCGGGATAGTGATGGCCAATTTCCTATTCTTTCTTTCACGACCTTGACCGTTACAAGATGAACATGGATTGGAGACAATCTTTCCGGAACCCTTGCAATTATTACAGTCTCCAACCTGCACAAACTGCCCGAACACGCTCTGCTGGGCCTTCCGCACCTGTCCTGAACCCTGACAGGTACCACAGGTAGCTATGGAACTACCTGGTTCGCTCTTGGAACCTCTACAGCGGCTGCAAGATTCTGTACGGTGGATTTGAAATTCCTTTTCCGCTCCAAAGATGGCCTCTTCGAATTCGACCGCCATTGTGTATTGTAGATCCGAACCCCGTCTGGCTGAATTTTGAGTCCTTGAAGATCTACCGAACCCGGAACCTCCAAAAAATGAGTCAAATATGTCCCCAACCCCGGAGAAGCCGTTGGTTGCTCCGGGGGAGGAACCAACGCCGGCATGACCGAACCGGTCATATTGAGCCCTTTTTTCTTTATCAGATAGGATTTGATATGCCTCATTAATTTCCTTAAATTTATCCTCAGCTCCCTCCTCCTTGTTCCTATCAGGATGATATTTAAACGCCAGCTTTCTGAAAGCCTTCTTCAAATCTTCGTCATTTGAGTTGCGAGAGACCTCAAGAACTTCGTAATAATCTCTTTTATGTGTGGTCATGAAATGTACTTATATTCTCAGTAATTCCCACTTCGTACCTTAAAAAATACGTTAATGGCCAATGCTATCCAATTTCCAGCGCAGGTAAATTATAACCTAGCAACTAACTATCTTGTGGGATTCATAAAGACTTCTAGATCTTACGTAAGACAGCCTCGAGGGTATTTTTTAATAACATGGCTATTGTCATCGGCCCAACCCCACCAGGAACTGGAGTGATTGCTGACGCTTTTCGTGATACCCCTTCAAAATCTATATCACCTGTCAGGCGGTAACCGCGGGAACGGGTGCTATCTTCGATACGATTAACACCTACATCTATGGCTACAACACCAGGAGAAACTAGATCACTAGTCACAAAATTTGGTATGCCAATAGCGGCCACCAATATGTCAGCACTTTGAGTAATATCTTTCAAATTATTCGTCATACTATGACACAAAGTAACCGTAGCATCACCTCCATGCCCTTTCTGGGAAAGCAGATTAGACAACGGCTTGCCTACGATATTACTCCTACCTAATATAACCACATGTTTGCCCTTTGGGTCATTCCCCGATCTTAAAAGCATTTCCTTGATACCTGCAGGTGTCGCCGGAATAAATGAGGCAGCTCCCATTGACAATAAGCCGACATTTTGAGGATGCAGACCATCAACATCTTTTTGAGGATCTATCGTGCACAAAATCTCGTTCTCATCCAAATGGGCTGGAAGTGGCAATTGGATGAGAATTCCATCGCAACTATCATCCTCATTTAGAATTCGAATTTGCTGTAACA
>VFFY01000098.1 GCA_009392675.1 SAR202 cluster bacterium
AAATTTTTTGAAATATTGATGCCTTCAAAGGATCTAATTATGATCAGTAATTTGATAGAAAAGCTGGTTCAAAAAGAAAATCTTACATTTGATGAAGCTGTTTCTGCTATGACTTCGATAATGGATGGGGAAGCTACTCCCTCACAGTTTGCCTCATTAGTCACCGCTCTTCGAATGAAAGGAGAAACAGTGGAAGAGGTTTCAGGCATGGCTTCTGTAATGCGAACTATGTCGTTACATGTGGATACTGAAAATGATCTAGTTGATACATGCGGTACCGGTGGTGACGGATTTGGAACATTTAATGTGTCTACAGCCGCGGCTTTTGTAGCGGCTGGCGCGGGCATTAAGGTTGGTAAACACGGTAATAGAGCTATGTCCAGTAAAAGCGGAAGCGCAGATGTACTAGAGGCTTTAGGGGTGAATATTCAGTTGAATTCGCAGCAAATCGCACACTGTATAAGCGAGACCGGATTTGGGTTCATGTTTGCTCAATCTTTTCATCCGTCGATGAAATATGCTGCTGGGCCCCGTAGGGAAATGGGTATTCGGACCGTTTTTAATATTCTAGGCCCACTCACAAACCCTGCAGGTGCAGCTCGCCAGCTCATCGGAGTCGCAGATCCGTCATTTGGGGAACTCATGGCCAATGTCCTGGGTAAATTAGGTAGTGAGAAGGCATTGGTGGTACACGGTGATGATGGACTGGATGAAATAACCATATCCACTAGCACTACTGTGTGGGAACTTGAGGCAGGAAAAGTTGATAGTTATAAGATAAAACCTGAAGACTTCGGAATAGCAGTCTCATCTCTGGAAAACATAAAAGCTGGTAACGCTGAGGAGAGTGCTAATCTAATTCGAGGCGTATTAGGAGGGGAGCCTGGGCCTTCAAGAGACATTGTTGTAATGAATGCTGGAGCGACTCTTTTTGTGGCAGGGATATCTGATACTTTAGGTGAATGTATGTCAATCAGCGCAAATTCCATAGATTCTGGCGAAGCGATGAAATCTTTAAATGAACACATAGAACTTAGCAATGCGATATAGGGCCTGATGATAAATTCTGATACCCCTGACATTTTGAAAAAAATTGTCCAAATTAAACAAGAGAGATTAAAAGCACGTAAAAGGGAATTGCCTAGGCGAGAAGTAGAGAGTTTGATATCGAGTCGTGAAAGGCCGTTAAATTTTTCTGGCTGTCTGATGGGAGATTCCATTAGGGTAATTGCGGAAGTGAAGAGAGGATCGCCCTCAAAAGGTATTTTTTCAAAAGATATCAAAGCTTCTGAATTGGCCGCAGTATACGCTGAGAATGGTGCAGCAGCAGTTTCTGTTCTTACAAACGAAGATCATTTTTATGGCAGCATTGAAGATCTGCTTGAAGTTCACAATGAAGTTTATCAGTCGGGTGTGCCTGTTTTAAGGAAGGAGTTCATATTTGATCCTTATCAAATCTATGAAGCTCGGGCTTATGGGGCTGACGCAATTTTGCTCATTGTGTCTATGTTGGACAAAGACCAATTGATAGATTTCACAAACATCGCAACCTCATTGTGGATGCAATGTTTGGTTGAGGTGCATGATGAAAAAGAACTTGAATTGGCTGTAGAATCTGGAGCTGAAATCATAGGGATCAACAATAGAGATTTAAGAACGTTCAATACCACACTCGAAACGACCGAAATTTTGGCTCCAAAGGTGCCGCTCGGAAAAATTTCAGTTAGTGAAAGTGGTATATCTGATAAGGCTGACATTGAGAGGGTTATGAAAGCAGGAGTAGGGGCGGTTTTGGTGGGAGAATCTTTGGTAACAGCAGATGATCCGGCAATTGCACTTAGGAATTTACTGTGACTTTGTTTAAAATATGTGGGTTAAAGGACTCACAAAATGCCATTGTTGCCCGAGAAAACGGGGCCTCTTTTCTGGGGTTTGTATTTGTCCATGGTGTTAGGCGTGAAGTAAGTTTAGATTTGGCAATTCGAATTATAGATGAATACAGATATGAATCAGGTCGCGGTGGGCCAGCTTTGGTTGGCTTGTTTGCGAACCAACCGATAGAAGAAGTAAATGAAATCATAAGTGAATGTGGGTTAGATTATGCTCAACTATGTGGCAAGGAAGATAAATCTTATTGGGATGAAGTCAATGCTGAGGTGATCAAACAAGTTAAAATCGATTTTGGTGTGAATAGTAAATTGATCAATTCAGATCTGGATAATATATTCGGCTCGGGATATATACCTTTGCTGGATAAATATGAGAAGGGGACTTTGGGGGGCACAGGCAAAACTTTTGATTGGAATGTGATTGGACAATTCAACTTGTCAGGCAAATTTATATTAGCTGGAGGGCTGACCTCTAAAAACGTATCCCAAGCGATAAGAGTTTCACAGCCATGGGCCGTAGATGTATCGACGGGTGTTGAAACTGACGGTGCTAAAGACGAAAGCAAGATATTCGCCTTTGCTGCAGCTGTAAATGATGTCAAGTCATGAAGGAGGGTGTTGACAGAGATTAACGCCTAATTTAACCTGCTGTTTTAATATAATCGGAGGAATTTAGAATGTCGTATTCTTTTAACCATGTTCACCTTAAAGCCCCAGACCCTGGCGCAACTGCAGATTGGTATGTGAAAGCTTTCGAGTTTGAAATCATCAATGATGAAAATCCCCGCCCTCAAGGAGACAGGTTCATCAGGTGCCGGACTAAAGATGGTATAGCTGTAAATATATCTAGTGATCGAACCGGGGAAGCAATGGGAGTGGGAGACGCCGCAGCTCATTGGGGATTGGAGCACTTCGGGATCGAAGTGGATGACATTGATGCAGAGTTTAAAAGATTGGAAGATTTGGGTGCAAAAATATTAGATGGACCAACCAAGACACCAACCGGTCTAATTATTGGATTTATACAAGCACCGGATGATGTACGCATAGAAGTGATGCAGCTACCTTAATGGAACTAGGTTAGGAACAATGCCAAGAGAAACTTTTTTCCCCAATCCAGCTAATAAGCCATCTGGGTTTTCTCCAATCACTAAATCCGGCAATCTGCTTTTTGTGTCAGGTCAGGTACCTGTAAATTTTAAAGGAGATCTTGTCGGGGAAGATGATTGCTATCTTCAAGCCAAGCAATGCTTCTTGAATATTGAGAGTGCTTTGGACTCGCTGGGGGCTACCAATGATGATATCGTTAAAATAACAGCATTCATTGTTAGGCCCGAAGATTATTCAAAATATGCAACCCAGAGACTAGAATTGTTCCCGGAAGATGGTCCGGCCAGCAGCACTGTATTTATTAGCGGATTAGTTAGTCCAAAATTCCTCATTGAAATCGAGGCGATTGCTGTTCTGGAATAGGTAAACATGGGCGACTGTATTTTTTGTAAAATCTACGGAGGGGAAATACCTTCCGAAATTTTATATAAAGATGACTATTGTTTTGCTATTAAAGACATTAACCCTGTTTCACCTGCTCATTTGCTGATCATTCCGAATGTTCATTTGACGTATCTTCAATCTTTTGAAGTCGAAGATTTTAGGATATTAAACTCCATGTACAAGGTCGCAATTAAACTGGCTATTTCGGAGGGAATATCTGAAAGTGGTTATAGACTCGTGATCAACCAGAAAAGAGATTCTGGGCAGCAGGTTCCACACTTGCATTTGCACCTGATTGGCGGACACAACCTAGCAGGTATTGGTTGATAAATGTGACTCATCAAATTGACAAACTTTATGATCGGGTAGCAGAGATGGTCGCTTCTCTCCCATTACCCTTAAAGGAACATATAAATCGGACTCGTGATTTAGCCAGAAGGCTTGGCAAAATTCATGGGGTTGATGACAAAAGATGCGCACTAGGCGCACTTGCCCATGATCTAGCAAGACATCTTGAAGGATCTCAACTTTTAATGAAATCTAGAGAAAAAAATATCCCTTTAAATTTTTATGAATTTGATAATCCAGTGCTTCTACATGGACCTTTGGCAGCCGTTTGGTTGGAATCAGACCTAGGATGTGACGATGAGGAGGTGGTAAATTCAGTTAGATATCACACAACCGGTCGGCCATGCATGACGCATGTCGAGAAAATAGTTTTTATTGCAGACAAGGTAGAACCAGAAAAATTGAGAGGCAATCCAGGACTGATACTGGTCGCAGAAAAAATGGAAGTTGATCTTGATGAGAGTATTCTAGAATATTTGAGATTGAGGATCAGGTCTGTAATGCAACAAAACAGGGTTGTTCATCCACTTGCCCTTGAGACCTGGAACTACCTAATACAAAAAGAGTGAAATGTTTTTACGAACGTCCTGATTCTATTACTATAATTTCTGCATCCGCCACACCGTTGTCAATCGTAATAACAGCCATAGTTCCATCCACCATAAATGATTTATATCCTTGGCCCGGATTTACGAACAATGTACCGCTAATATTTTGTATTAGGGGTTCATGGGTGTGCCCAAACAGAATTATATCTAAAGCCTCATCAAAATCCTTTAGTAGCTCCGAAGGCGGAAATTCAGGTCCTCCCCAAGCAGGGTGAGTTATACCTATC
>VFFY01000099.1 GCA_009392675.1 SAR202 cluster bacterium
AAGTGAGACAACTAGCGACGATCCCAAAAAATCCTCGTAAAACATGATCTAAGCGCTACATATCACCTTTAGGATAGGAACCAAATATTTTCAGCATGGACACTTTTCTTTGAAGGGAGTCTAGTGCCTGTTTCACTTCAGGCGTTTTCCTGTGACCATCGATATCTACCAGAAAAACATAACGGCCCAAACGTCTTTTATTAGGTCTCGACTCAATCTTTACAAGATTGATATTTCTAGCTGCAAATTCTGTCAAAGACTCGCTAAGTATGCCCGGTCCATCTCCATCGAATTCAAAGCAAAGAGAGGTTTTATCATTTGAAGTTATTTCGTGATCATCATGTGAGAGAATGACAAATCGTGTTTCATTGTTGGGGTTGTCTTCCACGTTTTTATCCAGAATTGTAGCTCCATACAAATTAGCAGATCTTTCGCTTGATATGGCAGCTGAATTCGGAGTCGCATCTAACATTTCTTCAACAGCCTTGGCATTGCTTAAAGAAGCCATCGGGATAGCTCGTGGCAAATTATTCAAAAGAAATTGCCTACATTGGCCCAATGATTGCGGGTGAGAAAATACCGTAGTAATGCTTTCAAGATCGATTTCCTTCTGAGCCATCAAATAATGATTGATGGGAACAATGACTTCACCACAAATCGATAATGTTGAATCGTGAATGAGCAAATCGAGTGTGAAGGTAACTCCGCCTTCAATGCTGTTTTCTATCGGAACAATTCCCTGATAGGATTCTCCTTCTTCCACCGATTTTGCAACAGCCGGGATCGATTCAACTGACAACAGTTCATCCACATTGTTCCACTGTCTAGCTGCCTGTTCGCTGTAAGTTCCGGGAGGACCAAGATAAGCTATTTTACGAATGCTTTTATTCACAAATCCTCCACAAGCATGGGTGCGACAAGGCTTTGAATTTTTTCAGTTATAAGATCTGTCACGTCGACCACGATATCAATCCCTAGAAGTCTAAGTAGATTCACATTGTCTGGATTACCACTTATCGCAATAGTTTTGTCCACTTCAAAGTGGTGCTTGGCTATCTGACATGCAAGCATATTGTCTTCATCCGAACTTAATGTTGCTATAAAAAGGTCAGCTCTTTTTGTTCCGGCAGTATTTTGAGTATCAATCGTAGTGCCATCGCCTAAAACCACTACCGACCCTAGTAAATTATCCGCAAATCTCTGCTTTTCAACAATTTTCTCTATCAGTGTTATTTCAGAACCGGAGGCCATCAACCATTCTGCTATTTTAATACCAGTGGTGCCGCATCCTACAACTATCGCGTACAAGGTATTTCTCTCATTAATCCAATCCGTCCTTAATAGCTTCCATGAGCAACCCATCAGGATTAATAGTTTTAATTCCAAGGTTTTCATATATTGACAAAAGGTGGGAATCTTTAACTAAGCACACTACTACTGGTATCCGCATGACATGACGGGCTAATTGCCCACTCATTAAATTGACAGATTCTCTCGTTGTTGCGGCTATCAGAAGGTCTACATCCTGTACTCCGGCCTGTCTCAAAGATACCTCTTGTGTTCCGTCTCCAATGGCAGTTACAACTCTGGAGGCCTCAAGCAGGTGTGGTGGGAGGGATAAAAATGATTTCGGATCTTTATCAATGACAATTACTATATTCCCGGAAGACGATAATTCGATTGCTATTTGGGTGCCTAATGAACCGCAACCAATAACGGCAATTCTTTTCAATCTTTGTACACCAGAATTTGAGTTTCCCTCTGAGGTTTGAATCATTTAATTCCTAAAGCCTACTTACCTGAGTTTACACACATAATTACATCACATTTTGCATTGCTGGACACATATCCACAAATGTTGTCGTATAAATTGTTAGAATGCTGTTCCTTATGTGCTAGAACTATGAGTTTTGCTTGAATGTTCTCTGACTGGCTGATGATTGCACTGCCTGAGAATCTAGCTTGGAGTATTTCTCCTTTTGATTTGACTTTGAATTCCCTTACTATTTTTTCCGTTTGGGATAGAGCTTTTTCACCTTTTTCGGTGTCCTTGGGTCCTTCCATATCGAGCGGATAGTTCCTGTCGACTTCTATCACATAAAGTAAATTTACTGGAAATTTCATTTGTTTGGCCAGCCGTGAGGCAGTGGCTGCTACATATTCATCACTATTCGAGCCTGTTATTACTGCGAGGATCATATGCCCGTCTCTTCAATAAGAATTTCAATTTAACAAAAAGTTAAATCTTTCCCTCCGAATCATTCGACGAATCATCCAAGGTTTCAAGATCACTATCCAAAGCTGCAACGATTACAAGATCCCCAGATTCGACTTTAGAACTCACAGGCGGATTCAGGGTTACTTTCCTTCCTTTGCATAGAGCGACAGCGGTTATGCCATAACTGTCACGGCTATTAGTAAATCCTATTTCCTCAAGTGTTGTACCCGATAAATTTTCTGGCACTCTGTATCTACTAACCCCGTAGTTATTCGTTATTTCCAAGTATTCTTCAACACTAGCATTAAAGAGGCTGTGGGCGAGTCTAGTTCCCATCTCTTCCTCGGGCTGAATAACCCTGTCCACCCCTATCCTCCTGAGGGTACTAGCATGTAATGAATCCCGAGCTCGAGCCACAATTGTGTTTACCCCAATAGTCTTGAGTAAAACGCATGCCATGACACTATCTGCTATGTTAGTCTCGATAGTAATTATAGCTACATCGTAATCCTTAATTCCTAGATCTCTCAGGGCACTCTCGTTGGTACATTCTGCAGATACAGCGTAGGTACATTGACCCAACACCGACTGAACCCTAGCTTCATCTTTATCAATAGCCAAAACATCATGGCCAAGGTTATAGAGGGTACGAGTGGTACTAACTCCAAATCTTCCAAGACCTATAACTGCAACCTGTTTGTTAGCCATAAAAATTACCTTCGGCATACATTTTATACGCTAGCCAATTGTAACTGGTTCTGTAGCATACCGATATGGGCTCGCTTCCCTATTAGGAACCATTCTAAGGCCGACTATAATAGGCCCTACTCGACCGATGAACATAGTAATTGCAACTATCACATGCCCTAAAGCATTTAGCTCACCAGTAGCACCGGTACTTAGGCCGACTGTACCGAAAGCTGAAACAGATTCAAATGCTAAATCCCTTATTAGTATATGACTGTTAGTAAGGGCCAGACATAAAGTACATAGGAATATAAAAGCCAGGCAAATTAGCGTCACAGCGTAGGATCTCCGAACCGTGGTTGGAGATATTTCTCTACCAAATGCTGTCACATGCGCTCTTTCTCTGATTATAGCTACTACGCTGAGAACAATAATAAAAAAGGTTGTCACCTTAATACCGCCGGCGACCGACCCGGTCGCACCTCCAATAAACATCAGAAGAGACATGAACACATCTGTCGCAGGTCTTGCGTACCGATAATCAATTGTCGAAAATCCAGCAGTGCGACCACTCACACCCTCAAAAATGGATACACCAATCTGAGTATTTAATGGCAAATTTTCAATTGTTTTAGGATTGTTACTTTCAGCAAAAAAGAAGAATAAAGCCCCAGTGATTATTAATACTATCGTCGTTGATAATACTATTTTGCTCACTAAAGAAAATTTTCTGATAGAGTCCTTCGAAACTAGATCAACGACTACCCAAAAACTTAAAGATCCCAGAATTATCAACCATCCGATTATACTTAAAACAACAAAATCTTCCCTGAGTGCATGCAAACCATCAGAGTAGTTCAAAATAACAAATCCTGCGTTATTAAATCCCGAAACCGAATGAAACAAGGCCTGCCAGGCGGCCTCCCCTGGGGATTCTAAAAATAGGAATCTCGCGAATAAAGCCAAAAAGCCTATGATTTGAATTGATATAGCAGTTACAACTATCGTAACGCTTAATCTCTGAATCCCTCCCATATTTTCGCTTCCCAGGGTTTCCCTAATGAGCATTCTCTGAGCCATTGAAACTCTCTGACCGAGAACCGCTAGTAGGAATGCGGCTAGAGTCATAAATCCTAGTCCCCCCACAAACATCAGAAGCAAAATAATCACCTGGCCACCTGAAGTCCAATAAGTGGCAGTATCTACTATGATCAAGCCAGTAACTGTCACAGCAGAGGTCGCAGTAAATATTGATAAAACTGGATCCCCCCACCCTTGTTCATGATGCGAAAATGGGGCAGACAGCAAAAGGGCCCCCACTAATATCAAAGCCAAAAACACCCCAACCAATATGAGAGGAGAGGAAAAAGTGCGGGCACTTATTCTCCTCTCATTTACATTAAAAGTGACAGGAGCTATTTCTGATCGCCTAGGTTTTGTTATGAAAATATCGCCAGGGCGTTTATTGAACCTAATATCCATTTTATGATTCTATGTGAGATAGGCCGTGAATAATTATAAAAAAGCTTTGACAATCTGCTAATAGTTTATATTTCAAATTAGCCTTCAATTATACCAGTCAGCTAAAACAAGGGATTTGGAAGGGTTCTGTATTCCCCTA